>JAUTCQ010000008.1 GCA_030673845.1 Verrucomicrobiota bacterium JB022 | reverse complement strand
ACCGCGACATCGCCCCGGAACTGAACGACCTCGCCGCCTCGAATCAGGCGCTCGACACCGTCATCGAAAAGCTCAAGGCCAAGCAGGCCGAGACCGGCGTCAAACTGCTCTGGGGCACAGCCTGCCTGTTCGCGCACCCGCGCTACGCCCAGGGCGCGGCCACTTCGCCGGATGCCCGCGTGTACGCCTACGCCGCCGCCCAGGTAAAAAAAGCCCTGGAGTGCACGAAGACCCTCGACGGGCTCGGCTACACCTTCTGGGGCGGGCGCGAGGGCTACGCCACCCTCCTCAACACCGACATGAAGCGCGAGCTCGACCACCTCGCCGCCTTCCTGCACATGGCCATCGATCACGCGGACCAGATCGGCTTCGACGGGCCCTTCTACATCGAGCCCAAGCCCCGCGAGCCCTCCACCCACCAGTACGACTCCGACGCAGCGGCCTGCCTGAACTTCCTGCGCCAGTACGGCCTGACGGACCGTTTCAAGCTCAACATCGAGGCCAACCACGCCACCCTCGCCGGTCACACCATGGAGCATGAGCTGACCGTCGCCGCCGACGTCGGTATGCTCGGCAGCATCGACGCCAACCGCGGCGACCCGCTCATCGGCTGGGACACCGACCAGTTCCCCACCGACATCATGCAGACCACCCAGATCATGCTCGTGGTGCTCGGCATGGGCGGCTTCACCACCGGCGGGCTCAACTTCGACGCCAAGCGCCGCCGCGAGTCGTTTGAGCCGGTCGACCTCTTCCACGCCCACATTGGCGGCATGGACGCCTTTGCCCGCGGCCTCAAGATTGCAGCCGCCATCGTTGAAGACGGCCGGATCGAAGAGATCGTGAAGCACCGCTACCGCAGCTGGGACTCCGGCATCGGCGCGAAGATCGAGCGCGGCGAAGCGACGCTGGCCGACCTCGAAGCCTACGCGCTGAAAAACGGCGAGCCCAAGGTCGAAAGCGGTCGCCAGGAGTTGATCGAAAACCTGATCAACGAATACATCTAAGGAACCATCGCCGGGGCGCACCACCTGTCCGCCCCGGCATTTCGAGCGAACCTACTCAGTACGGACCTACCCCACTCCACCATGCCCTACCTCCTCGGTCTCGACGTTGGCACCAGCAGCACCAAAGCCGTGCTGATCGACGCCAGCGGCAACGTTGTCGCCACCTGCGCGCCCGCTTACCCGTTCCAGACGCCCAAGCCGCTCTGGGCCGAGACGGACCCGCAACTGTGGTGGGATGCTGCGATCAAGGCCATCCGGCAGATGGTGGACAAAGTGGGCGCGGACGAGATTGCCGGCATCGGCCTCACCGGGCAGATGCACGGCCTCGTCTTGCTCGACGCCCAAGGCAAGGTGTTGCGCCCCTGCATCATGTGGAACGACCAGCGCACGGCCCGCCAGTGCCAGGAGCTGACGGACAAGGTGGGCGCGGCGCAAGTGCTCGAGATCACAGGCAACCCCATCCTGCCCGGCTTCACCGCACCCAAAATAAGCTGGGTGGCGCAGCACGAGCCCGAGGTTTTTGCCAAGATCGCCAAGATCCTTCTGCCCAAGGATTACCTGCGCTACAAGCTGACCGGCGAATACTTCGGCGAAGTCAGCGACGCCTCCGGCACCAGCCTGCTCAACGTGGCCCAGCGCCGGTGGTCGAATTCAATGATCGAGGCCGTGGGCATCAAACGCGAGTGGCTGCCCGAGCTGACCGAATCGCCGGTTGCCTCGACCCGAATTTCCGCCGAAGCCGCCAAACTGACCGGCCTGAAACAGGGCACCCCCGTCATCGCAGGCGGTGGCGACCAAGCGGCCGGGGCAATTGGCTGCGGCATCATCCGCGAAGGCATTTTCTCCGCCACGCTCGGCACTTCCGGCGTGCTCTTTGCCCACAGCGACGCATACCGCGTGGAGCCCGAAGGCCGCCTGCACGCCTTTTGCCACGCCGTACCGGGGGCATGGCACCTGATGGGTGTGATGCTCTCCGCCGCCGGCAGCTATCAATGGTGGCACGACACGCTCGGCGGGACCGATTTCAACACCCTCAACGCTGGAGCCGAACAAGTACCCGCTGGCTCCGAGGGGCTCTTTTACCTGCCCTACCTCAGCGGCGAGCGCTGCCCCCACCCCAACCCGAACGCGCGCGGTGCCTTTGTGGGCCTCTCGTTGCGCCATGGCAAGGGCCACCTGACCCGGGCCGTGCTGGAAGGCGTGACCTATGGCATGACCGACATGCTGGCTCTCATGCGCCAGCTGGGCCTGAGCAGCGACCGCATCATCGCGGCGGGTGGCGGGGCCAACAGCCCGCTATGGCTGCAAATGCTGGCCGACCAGTATGCCACCCCGGTCGTGACCGTGAACGCCAAGGAAGGCGCAGCCTACGGTGCCGCCCTGCTCGCCAGCGTGGGCGCGGGGATCTTCCCGGATGTGCCGACCGCCGTGAATGCGGCGATCAAGGAAACCGGCCGCACCGATCCGGGCGCAGACGCGGAAGTCTATGCCCGCCTGCACCCGCTGTATCAGCAGCTTTACCCGAGCCTCAAAGGTCACTTCGACCGCATGGCCGAACTTTCATAGAGTAGTTACAGACGAAAAAATAGAAATTGGGGATAGAAAACCTAATGCCATTCCGAATTCCAAACGGAATGCAATCAGAGAGATACAAACATATAGGGGAGTAAGATAAAAGAAGGCGCCTTCGGGGATGAAGGCGCCTTTCTTTGTCCTGACAAAAAACATCGCTGCACTACGCGCGCCTACGGCGGGCACAGAAGACTCCGGCCAACACAACTGCACCGGCGATCGCCGCGTAGGTCGAGGGCTCGGGCACCGCAGGAGCGGGAACGGCACTGCTTGCCGACTGGAAGGTACCCCCACTGAGGTCATCCGTGAAGCCGCCCCAGACGAGTTCGAATTCACTAATCGCAGTGGGGTCGAACAGATTGGTGCCGGTGAACGTAGCCGTATAGCCTCCGGCACTGACGGCGTCGCCGACTTGCATCGTCGGGAAAATGAACATGATGGTATTCATGTGCAGAATCGAAGTTACCAGGAGATCGTCGCTGGTCCCGATTTGACCCGACGTAGTCGACACATCAAAATCCGGGATGCTCTGAAGCAGCCAGTTTTCCTGCTCAGCCGCTGCGGTGCGCAAAAACAGGTGGACTCCATTTGTGTTGGGCGCGTCGCCAGACAGGGTGCTTCCTTCCTGCAAGGTAATGGTCAACGTGTCAGCCGTAAACACGTCGATGCTGAAGGCGATGCTGGCGGAAACGCTGGATCCCAAAGCGATCAGAGCGGCGCACGAGAGATAGGGTGTAAGATTCACTCCTAACTGACTAAACGGCTCCTACCGCTGCACAATCAAAAACGGAGCGATAGCCAAAATCGCAGCAAAATTCCCACTACTCCGCCGTAAATGTGAGCTGCCAGGTGTGCGATTGGCCGTCGGGGGGCGGGCCGGGCGAACGGGCGCGGCGGAAGGCGTCGAGCACCGCACCGTCGAAGGCCGAGTTACCGCTGCTGCGCGAGATGCGCACGCCGGTGAATTGCCCGCCAGAGGTAACGGTGAAAGTGGCCTGGGCTTCGAGCCCGCTGGTGCCGACGGCCTGGAAGGCGGCCTGCAGGCGCTCGCGCACCACCTGAGCGTAGGACTTTACGGCCGCCTGAGTCGCACCGCTGGTCGAGGCGGGCATGTTGATATTGATGCTGCCGACCGAGCTGTTGAGGCGCTGCGCGATGTTCCCTGTTTGCAGACGGGGAGCGCTGACGGGCTTAGGCTGCGGCGCCGGGCGGCTCGGCTGCTCCTTGATCGGATTCGTGCGGCGAAACTGGTCGAAGCTCACCTTCTGGGGCTCCGGCTTCGGCTCGGGTTTCGGAGCCGGTTTCGTCTCGACCGGCTTGGGCTTGGGCTCCGGCTTCGGAGCGGGCGTCGGCTCGGGTTCAGGTTCCGGTTCCGGCTCGGGCGCGGGCAGTGGCGGCAGTTCTACCGGCTGGACCTGCGGCAAATCGGCAAGCTGCATGCGCTCGAGCGGCACAAAGTCGTCCTGCGGCGCAGGCTCTGCCTGGGCGGGAGCGGGGGCCTGCGTCGCCTGCTGGCTTTCCATCGCCATCAGATCGGCCTCGTCGATCAACTCAAACTCCAGTTCCTCCGCCGGTGCGCGCCAGCCAGAAACGAAACTGGCCACCAACAGCAGCACTACCCCGACCACGTGAAGGGTGCCGGAGATCGTGAGGGCGCGTTTTTCGTCGGGCGAAGACATGGAAAGTTAGCGACCGGGAGTCGTAGTGAGGCTGATCTTGTTCAGGCCGTGGCCTTTCACCTTGCCGAGCACGTCGATGATCTTCTGATACGGCAGGCTTTCGTCGGCCTTGATCTGAATCACCGGCGGCTCGTCTTCGAGGGCCAAGAGCGAGAGCACCTCCTGCAGGCGTTCTTCGTCCACGGCTTCCTGCCCCCAAAAGATCTGGCCGCCCGCGTCGATGCTGATGACCTCCAGCTGCACCTGGCTGCGGGGCGGGCTTTGACGGGGCGTGTCCTTGGGCAGGTTGATGTCGATCGACTGCTCCAGCAGGGGGGCGGTGATCATGAAGATGATGAGGAGCGAGAACGCGAGGTCGATCAACGGCGTCACATTCAGCTCCGACATCGCGCTGAGGCGCTCTTTGCGGGTAAAGGTGCGGGCCATGGGCGTCTAATCGTTGCTCGCGCGGCGAAGGGTCGACACGCTTTCGCCGGCTTCGCCGAGGTCGGCGGCTTCCAGCTCGATGCGGTCGGCGAGATTGCTGGCGTAGGTTTCGAGATCGAGGATCGCCCGCTTCACCTGCATGAGCAGGTAGTTGTAGCCAAACACGGCGGGGATGGCCACGAGCAGGCCGGCCACGGTCGTGAGCAGCGCGCCGGAGACGCCGGGGGCGAGCGAGGAAATGCTGGCCGCAGAATCGGCGTTGGAGATCGAGCCAAAGGCGTCCATCACGCCCCACACCGTGCCGAGCAGGCCCAGAAAGGGCGCGCCGGAGACGACGGTGCTGAGCATGACCATCTTTTCCTCATACCGGCTGCTGCCGCGCGAAACTTCGCGGCTGAGCGCATTTTCCATATGCTCGATCGCATGGCGCTCGTTGGGCGCACGGTGGAAGGCTTGCAGGCCCGAGCGCGTGACATCGGCAAAGGGGCCCTTCGCGCCGTCGAGGTTGGGGTCGATCCGCAAGAGCGTGCGGCTCTGCTCCAGGCGCTTGACGAAGGCGCGGTTGGCGATGCGGATGCGCTTGAGGTCCATATACTTCCCCACCATAAGCTGCCAGGCGTACAGGCTGCACGCCAGCAGCACGACGACGATCAGCTGACCGGCGAAATTGGAATCGAGGAAATAGGCGACAATGTTGGCCAGCGGTGGAATCATGTTCGATAATAGGCTGTGAGACATCCCACTCATGCGAGGTTACTACGATAGACCCCGGATAATCCCTTCCAATTCAAAAAAATTGGACATTGGGCATTTTGCTGGACTTCATACCGTGCGGCTTCAACAAAAGTAGCACTATTTACACTCATCCCCTTACTACTACCGCAAACCCCATGGAATACAAAGCTCGGACTCTTGAGGAATTATCCGCAAAAACCAGCCGTGCGGCTGAGAAACATGCCCTACTCGGCTTCGACGGCTTCGTCGACAAGATCATGAAAGTGGTCAACAGCCGCCAAGGGCAAGGCCGGGCGTTCGAGGCGATGAGCGAGATCACGCAGTTCGGCAACCGCATCAACGCGGCTGCGGGCGAGAGCGCCAACATCGAGCTCTACCCCGAGATGGAAAAGCTGGGCGGCAATGGCCCCATCATGGGCAACGCCGTGCGTGCCGCTGGCATCGACACGACCTACGTGGGTGCCCTCGGCCAACCGATCGACCCTGTTTTTGCCGACTTTGCGCAAAAGTGCAAGGTGGTGAGCATTTGCAACCCCGGCATCACCCACGCGCTGGAGTTTGACGACGGCAAGATCATGCTGGGCGTCACCGCCCCGCTAGACGACGTGACGTACGACCGCATCGTCGATTCCATCGGCGAAGGCGTGTTCTTCGACATGATCAGCCGCGCCGACCTGATCGGGCTCGTCAACTGGACGATGATCCCGAACATGACCACCCTCTTCAACGACCTGTTGACGAAGGTGTTGCCTAACCTCGGGCCCAAGGAAAACGGACGCTGTTTCTTCTTCGATCTCGCCGACCCGGCCAAGCGCTCCCAAAGCGACCTGCTGGCCGTGCTCAAGACCATCGCGCGCTTCTGCAGCTTTGGCAGCGTGACGCTGGGCCTTAACCTCGCCGAAGCGCGCCAGGTGAGCCGTGTGCTGAACCTGACCGAAGACAGCAGCAGCCCGGAAGAGATTCGCCTGATGGCCGAACGCATCCGCGAGGCGCTCGACCTTACCTGCGTCGTCGTCCACCCGCGCCACGGGGCGGCCGCTTCGACCAAGGAGGGCTCGTGGTGGGTCCAAGGCCCCCTCTGCGCCAAGCCGCTGATCAGCACCGGCGCAGGCGACCACTTCAACGCGGGCTTTGCCACCGCCCAGGTCATCGGCCTGAGCACGCCCGCCTGCCTCACCGTCGCCGTCGCCACCAGCGGCCAATACGTGCGCACCGCCAAAAGCCCTTCGCTCTACGACACCGCACGCTTCATCGAAAGCTGGTCATAGGCACGCAACAGGGATTTTACTGCCGCGCCGGATGGGTCACCTCCGGCGCTTTTCTTTTTTAAAGGAGGAGCTGAGAGACACCCGACGCCGGACCGGTGCTCTCACCAAGATCACAAAGCCACAAAGGAATATTCTACAACTCCGCGAGATGCGGGATGGAGGGGGCGGCACCTTTGCGCTGCACACTCCAGGCCGCTGCGCGGGTGGCGAGTTGGAGGGCAGTGGGCAGAGGATCCTGACGGGCGAGGGAAGCGACGAGGTAACCGATGAAGGTATCGCCCGCAGCCGTGGTGTCGACTACCCGCGCAACCGGCGCGGCGGGAAAGCGATAGCGCCCTTGCGGCCCGGCCGTGACGACGCCTTGGCCGCCCAGGGTCACGACCACCTGCAGATGCGGCGCGCGCTGGCAGAGCGCGGCAAGCGCCTGCCCGGGGCCGCCGGCGGTGTCGCTGAGGGCTTCGGCCTCGCCTTCGTTCACGACGAGGTAATCGAGCCAGCGAAGGTCGACGCTCTCGCAATCGGGCGTGATCGGGGCCGGGTTCCAGACGACGACCGCTCCTCTCTCGCGGGCCTCGCGCAGCGCCTGCGCAGTGAGGTTGGTCTCGTTTTGGGTGAGCACAAAGCTGCCGGTGCTCAAGCGCGCCAGCTCAGCATCGAGCCACGCAGATGAGAGCGCCTGATTGGCCCCGCCATAGAGCAGAATTGCGTTTTGGCCGGAGGGCTCGATCTGGATGATGGCGTGGCCGCTCGGGCTCTCCAGTTCGTGCACGGCGGAGATGTCGGCCCCGGCTTCGGCCAGCAAGTCGCGCAAAAAGAGGCCGTCGGGCCCGATCGCACCGAGGTGGCGGACCGCAGCCCCCGCCCGTGCCAGCGCGATGGACTGGTTGAGGCCTTTGCCGCCGGCGTGCCGCTCCAGTTCGGTAGAGGCCAGCGTCTCGCCCGCGCGGACAAAGTGCGGCATCGCGTAGACGTAGTCCACGTTGAGGGAGCCGACATTGAGAATGGTGGCAGGCATAAGGGCGCAAAAAAGCCCCGAGGCAGGTCGGGGCTTGGAAAGAGGCTACTGGATCAGCGCGGCCGCATCCGGATCCATCAGCCAGGTGACCCGGGAGGCGAATTGCTCCAGGATCTGGATGGGATAGGTGCCTACGGCTTCGTTGAAGACGGCTTTAACGCGCTCGGCCTTGTTGGCCCCGGTGACGATGACCGTGATCGCCCCGCAGGCGTCGAGGCCCGCTTCGGTAATGGTGAGGCGCCAGCCCTTGCCGGGGACTTCGACACAGGCAAAGAAGTCCATCACCCCCGCACCAAGCAGGGGGCTCTTGGGGAAGAGCGAAGCCGTGTGGCCGTCGTCCCCCATGCCGAGCACGCAGAGGTCGTAGCAGCGCTGGGCGCCGAAGCGCTCGTTGAACTTGCGGTTGTAGACGAGCGCGGCCGAGTGCGGGTCGACTTCCACCGGCCAGGGGAACTTGCGGTTTTGCGGGATTTCGAGCGGCTGGAGCAGCATGCGGTCGGCGTTGCCGAAGTTGCTCTCGTCGTCGTTGAGCGGCACCATACGCTCATCGCTTGTAGTCCAGAAGGCCTTCTCCTGCGCGACCTTGGGCAGGGCGCCGTTGGCCACCAACCACTGGTAGTGCTTCTTGGGCGTGGAGCCGCCGGTGAGGGCGATCACGCAACGGTCTTCCGCCTGTTCGGCCACGCGTCCCATCTGGTCGGCCAGGCGTTGAAAAAGGGCGTTCTGCTCGTCGATGATCAACGAACCCAAAGCTGTATCGCGCTCGGTCATGCGGTCAAGGTGTGTGAATCTGCCGTTACGGCAAGTGGAAAACTGGTCGCGCCGCCCCTAGAAAAAGAGGGCTTCGCTCAGCTCGCCGGACGTTTCGAGCAGCTCCAGGTGGAAGGCCTGGGCGATCTTGCCGCTGCCGAAGTTGCAGTCGACGTGGCCGGTGCGGGAGTCGAGGTCGAGGTTCCACTTCAGGTAGCGGTGGCGGTCGCTGTAGTTCCAGACGGCTTCGATGTCCGGCCCTTGTGCGTCGCCCATCATCTCGACAGGGATCTCCACCTTGCGCTCGATGCCCTGGCGGGCGAAAGCTTCGGTGAGGCAGGCTCCCATCCAGCTGGCGAGGCCTTCGGCGGCACCCCGGCGGGCAGCATCGGTGCGAACGATGCCGCCTTCGAAATTCGACGTGAGGGCCTCCAGCGGGAAGCCGCTGAGGAACTGGCCGAAGTTCTGGCGCATGGGCAGCGAGCGGGCAAAGGCGAGGTCGCGCAGGCGGCGCGCGTCGGGCCAGGCCACGCCCCGGTAGGCATCGCCCTCCACCTGCCGGTCGAAAAAGATGCGGGTGCTGCGCTTGAGGAAGCCCATGTAAGGCCCTTTGACGAGGCGGTCGACCGGCACGCGGTGCAGCCAGTGGTAGACCGGCAGATCGCTTTCGATCCAGAGCGACACCTGGTTTTCGAGCGAGGCATCGTGCGTGTAGCGCTGGCTGACGATGATGGCCTCGCAGCAGCACATGTCGCGCAGGTTGGGCCCCAGGTAGCACTGGCTGAAGAGCTTGGCGCGCATCTCCTCCCCCTCTTCGGTATCGGGGCAGAGCACGATGACGCGGCAGGGGTAGCGCTGGGCAAAGTGGATCGCGGCTTCGAAACAGCGCGAGCCCTCCTCCTCGGTCGTATCGGGGCCGAAGTGGAGCACGAGGTTGAGCTGCATGGCGTGGGGCTCGCCGCCGCCGTCGGGCGAGGTCGATTCCGCGTCCCACATGTGGCGCAGCGTCCGGTTCACGTCACTGATCGGGAGGGGGATCCCGGGTAAGCTGTCAATCAGTTGCGGCATGGCAAAGGCTATTGGTTCATCAGGAGCAGCGGCAGCAGGCGCATGAGCTCCTCGGTGGGGATCTGGTCGAGCGAGGTGGGGGTCGGGCGTTTGCAAAAGAGCTTCCAGCCGGTCTTGGTGGGCACCACCTGAAAGCATTCCCAGCCCTCGGCCCCGGCTTCATTCAACCGGGCGGGAAGCTGGGCTTCGTCCTTTTGGGAAACGTCGACCACCTGGTATTCCCAGTCGCCCTGTTTTTCGATCTCTTCCTCCAGCCAGGCGCGAGCCTGGTCGAGGTTCTGGCGCTGCTCGGTGTAGACTTCGTCGACCGAGCGCTGAAGTTTCTGCCGATAGGCCTCGATTCTGGCCCGCTGGGCGTCCGTCCAGGGCGCGACCGGGGCCGGCTCTGCGTCCTGAGCGTGCGCAAGTGGAGCCAGGAGGCAAACCGCAGCCATGAGGGCACCAGCCGCCCGGAGGCGCCTGGGTGACTGTGGGCTGCGGTCGGTGTTCATCGGCATACGGGGGCGTGGATCACACGCCGGGGCGACGCCACTGGTGGTGGTGACGCCAGAGCAGGCGCTCGGCTTCGAGGGGGCCCCAGGAGCCGGCGGTGTATTCGCGCAGGCCGTTGCTCCCGCAGTCGCGCCAGTGCTCAAGCACGGGGGTGAAGAGCTCCCAACTGGCCTCCGTCTCGTCACCGCGGATGAAGAGCGTGCTGTCGCCCACCATGGCGTCGAGGATGAGGCGCTCGTAGGCCTCCGGCGTGTTGGAGCCGAAGGTGGTGGAGTAGCGGAAGTGCATCTTCACCGGCTGGGTGCGGGTTTCGAGGCCAGGGATCTTGGAATTCGTCAGCAGCGTCATGCCTTCGTCGGGCTGCACCTGGATGACGAGGGTGTTTTGCGCGAGGTCGAAATTGCGGTTGCCGCTGAAGAGGATGCCCGGCGGTTGCTTGAACTGGATGGCGATCTCACTCACGCGGCGCGCGAGGCGCTTGCCGCTGCGCATGTAGAAGGGCACGCCTTGCCAGCGCCAGTTGTTGATCTTGAGGCGGATGCCCGCGTAGGTCTCCGTGCTGGAGTTTTGCGGGATGTTGGCCTCCTCCATGTAGCCGGGCACGGGCTTGCCGCTCATGAGGCCGGCGGTGTAGCGCGCGCGCACGGCGTCCGGGTCTTCATGGTCGTCGAGGTCGAGCGGCTGGATGGCCTTGAGCACCTTCACCTTCTCGTCGCGGATGGCCTCCGGGGCGAGGGACACCGGCGGCTCCATCGCAATGAGCGCGAGGAGCTGCATGGTGTGGTTCTGGATCATGTCTCGCAGCGCGCCGCTTTCGTCGTAGTAGCCGCCGCGCGAGCCGACACCGACCGACTCCGCCACCGTGATCTGCACGCAGTCGACGTACTGGCGGTTCCAGATGGGCTCGAAAATGGCGTTGGCAAAGCGCGCGACCAGCAGGTTCTGGACGGTCTCCTTACCGAGGTAGTGATCGATCCGGTAGACTTGGCGCTCTTCGAAATTGCGACGGATCACGCGGTTCAGCTCGCGGGCCGAATCGAGGTCTCGGCCGAAGGGCTTTTCGATGATCACCTTTGCGGCCAGTTGACCTTGCGCACGGTGCTTGGCCAAACCGCTGGCACCGAGGTTTTCGATAATGTTTTCGAAAACGGTGGGCGGCGTGGAGATGTAAAACACGAGCTGCATCTCGCGGCCCGCCTGCTTCTCGATCTCGCCGATCTTGCGGGCGAGGGCGTGGAAAGCTTCGGGGTCGTCGTAGCCGCCGGCGTGGTAGGAGAAGTGCTTCTCGATGCTGCTCCAGACTTCGTTGTCGAGCGTGCGTCGGGAAAACTCCCCGATGGCCTCGCGCGACTGGGCCTGAAATTCCTCGTCGGGAATCGGTTTTCGGCCGTAGCCGATCAGGTAAAAGTCGGAGGGCAGGAGGTTGTCCAGCGCCAGGTTATAGATCGCAGGGACCAGCTTGCGCGAGGTGAGGTCGCCCGACGCCCCGAAAATAACGAGGATGGTCGGTTGAGCGCCGCGATGCTTGCTAAGACCTTGGAGAAACGGGTGTCGCAGTTGTTCTGCCATGAGCGATGCTTTCCAAGATGTGGCGCTTCGGCCTCTTGGCAAGAGGCAACACATGAAACACTTAAGAGGTAGCCATGAATGCGCTTCATCCAACGTTTCGCTTAGCTACAGCGAAACTCCGCTGTAGTGGGCCCAGCGGAGCCGCGCCTGCGCGTCGTGCATCACCTCGACGACGTCGCAGCGCCACGTTTGCGGCGGGCGGGGCACACGACGCAGGTAATCCTCCATCCCCTGGCGCAAAGCCCGGCGTTTGTCGCGCGTGAGGCTTTCGAAGCCCGGCACGAAGGCGTCTGCCGGGCGCGTGCGCACCTCCACGAACACCAGTACGTCGGCATCGCGCATCACGAGGTCGATCTCGTGATGCCCACGCTGCCAGTTGCGGCAAATAACGTGAAAGCCCTTCGTCTGCAGGAAAATTGCCGCCAGGCGCTCCCCTGCCCTGCCCCGCGCCGCCGTATCGTAGCCCTGCCAGCGGCGGGCATACCACGCGCGGTGGGCGGCAAGAGACATCCGGTGGACAAAGCGCATCGGCTCCAGCAAACGCGGCGGCAGCGGAAAGACGAGCCTGCCGTGCCCCGTGCACACAAAAAAGCCCGACCAGCGTAACCGGTCGGGCGAAAATCAATGCCTGTTCAGGCACCTACGCCGCAGGCTTGCGGAAGTGGAGGATGCCCCACGAGAGCGCACCTTCACGACCGGCGCGGATCCAGTGGTTGAGGCCCACCTTCATGCGGTCGATATAGTCGTCGCTCACCGCGCCCTTCAACTCGGCCTCGCGGCGCTCCAGCTCTTGCAACACGCGAGTGTAGTGCATGACGAGCTTGTCGGTCGCATCTTCGACTTCCACGACTTCCCAACCCAGCTCCTTGGCAAAACCTTTGTAGGTCTCGATCGAGCCCATGCTGCTGAGGTGGATGCGGGCGAGCACGGGCTCCAGCAGCTTGGCATCGACACCGTGCTTTTGCATCGGATCGGTAAAGATGAATTCGCCGCCGGGCTTGAGCACGCGGTCGACCTCCTGGAAGACGAGCTTGCGATCGCCGCTGTGCAGGATGGCGTCTTGCGACCACACCACATCGTAGGAGGCATCGTCGAAGGGCAGATCTTCAAAGCTGCCGTCGACCACGTTGACGCGGTCTTCGAGGCCTTGCTCGCGGTTCATCTGGCGGTCGCGCTGGTTCTGCACGGTGCTGAGATTGAGCGCGGTGCAGTGGTATCCCTTCTGTTTGGCCAAGAAGCGGCAGGAGCCGCCGTAGCCGGCCCCGATGTCGAGCACGCGGGTGCCCGTGGGGTGCTTGAGCTTGTTGGCCATGCGCTCGACGGTGCGGCGGCTGGCGGGCGAGATGGCTTCGTTGGCGCTGTTGTACCAGCCCACGTGGATGTCTTCGCCACCCCAGATCTGGTAGTAAAAGTTGTCGGCGTCGCCGCTGTCGTAGTAGTGGCGGGCCTTGGCTTCGACTTCTTGTGCGAGGGTATTACTCATGGTCTTACGCTTCGGGGTCGATTTCGTCTTTCGGATAGGCCTTCTCCGCCACGTGGATGTAGAAGTCGGGCTCTTCCTGGCGGTAGGTTTCCTGGAAGTCGGCATAGGTCTCGACCTTCTGGAAGCCCACTTCCTTCATCAGGCGCACGGAGTAATCGCGGCGCAGCGGGAACATGTTGAGGTGGTACTTCGAGCCGTCGGGGAACTTGTAGCAGAAGCGCGCGAGGCCTTCGTCGACGTGCTCGGGCTCAGCCGAGATATTGTCGCCGCAGTAGTAGAAGGTGTGCTTCGACTTGAAGCCCGAGTCCACGATCATGTCGTAATTGCGCTGGTCGAGGATGAGGATGCCGTCGTGGCGCAGGGCGGCGTAGAATTCGGCCAGAGCCTTGCGGCGGTCGCGCTCCGAAAACAGGTGCGTAAACGAGTTGCCGAGGCAGATGATGGCGTCGAATTTGCCGTGCACATCGCGGTTGAGCCAGCGCCAGTCGGCATTGACGGTGCGCAGGATGTGGCCGTGCTTGCGACCATTGGCAAAGGCCCGGGCGAGCATCTCCGGGGAGCCATCGGCACTGACGACGTCGAATCCTTCGTTGAGCAGGCGCACCGAGTGGAAGCCGGTGCCGGTGGCGACATCGAGCACCTTGCGGGCGCCGCGCTTCTTCAGCAGGTCGATAAAAAAGCTTCCTTCGCTTTTCGCGCGGCCCTGCCAGTCGATCAGGTCGTCCCATTTGTCGACAAAGCCGCCGACGTATTCGTCCACGTATTTGTCGGTATTGCGCACCGCGAGCGGGTCGGCGCCGTAATTCTGTTGAGTTCGAGGTTCAGAGCTAAGTTGATTCATGTGGGTCAAGCAGCTATTTTGCATAACGTAAGGGCACCGAGACACGAAGCCCGGCGCTGCGTTTGCCCCAGAGGGGACAAAAATTGGAGATGACCGCCGCAACGTGCGACCGGTCGCCTCCGCTCGTTTCACCCGCCTACCCTTCACCGGCAGAGCCCGCCTCTGGGCGGAAACTGCTTTCCTATCGCGCTTCGCTCCAGGCGAAGGCCGCAGATAGTCTGGTTTGGATAAAATAATCGGATCGAGCGGAGTTGTGGGACCGTGTTCCCTGCCGTGGCCCAGGTGACAGATGCGTGTCCAGGAGTTCCATAAGTCGGGGCCTATCCTATTAGGGCACATCCTTCGCTACGGCAGTGCAACCCTAATATGTGAATTTCAGGCAACGATCGCGCCTTAAATTCACGATTTTGAATCACCTTACCGTTATCTCAATAATCTACGGCAAGCGCGTCGCCAGCATTCACTTGCATAAGGAAATCTAAAGCTGCGCCAAATTCAAGCGTTAGACCAAGTCTAGAATGCGACCTTTCTAAGGTTGCCAAGGTCAAAAACCAATTAACCACAGATTTATCCAAATATATGACAATATTTTCGCGACAAAACGAACCATTTCCCCTCCAAGAAAGCCCACAGAAACCACGCCTTCAAAACTAATAGGAGCGACAATTTCCGCTAATTAATAGCATTCGCAGGCTATTCCAAAAAGCATTCCTTATCCCAGCTAATCAGCGGTCGGAAGAAGTTTTATAGCCCACAAATCCCAATATTTCCCAACTTTTCCCATCAAAGAGGGCTTGATTTCGTCGGGCCAAAAAGAAATAACAGAGGGGCTGACCGCGACGACTCCCCCACCCGTGTCGAACCGAAGATGACCCCCTCGACGAAAACCCTTCCTCCCCGCGCCGCCATCGAACACCTGGTGCGCCGGGCCGTGTATCAGCGTTTGTCGCTGAACCTCCCCATGGTGGCCCAAGGGCCCAACCCGCTGCTTGTTAACGTGTCGGCCCGCCACTGCCACCTGACTCAGGAGGCGGTGGAGATTCTATTCGGGCCTGGTTATCAACTGAAGCCGCAGAAGTGGCTCTACCAGGAGGGGCAATACGCCGCCGCCGAATCGGTGACGTTGATCGGCCCCCGCAGCCGCGTGATCTCCAACCTGCGTATCCTCGGCCCCTGCCGCACCCTCAACCAGGTGGAGCTGGCCTTTACCGATGCCCGCGCGCTGGGCTTCGACATCCCCGTGCGCCTCTCCGGCGACATCGCGGGCACGCCCGGCTGCATGCTGATGGGCCCGCGCGGCTTCTTCGAAATGAAGGAGGGCGTGATTCGCGCCGGCATCCACGTCCACATGTCGCCCGAAGACGCCGCCTTTTACGGGGTGAAGCACAAGGACGTGATGAAGCTGAAGGTGCACGGCCCCTGCGCCACGACGTTCGACCAGATGCTGGTGCGCGTCGACCCGAGTTTCAAGCTGGAGGTGCACCTCGACACCGACGAGGGCAACGCCTGCGGCCTCGGCCCCGATACTCTTTGCGAACTGATCCCCTAACCGCCGACTTCCCGGCCCCTTTACCACCTCTTAAGCAGCAAATTCTATGAACGAATCTATCGGATTGATCGAAACCCTCGGCTTCGTGGGCAGCGTCGAAGCCGCCGATGCCATGGCCAAGGCCGCTGGCGTCAACGTAGCTCAGAAAGTCGAGATCGGCGGCGGATACATCACCGTAGTCGTGACCGGCGACGTGGGCAGCGTGAAGGCCGCCGTTGATGCTGGCCAGGCCGCCGCTCAACGCGTGGGCGAATTCGTCGCCGCGCACGTCATTGCCCGCCCGCACGCCGAGTTGCTCAAGCAACTGGGCTTCTAGTCCGCCCGCCAACGCGAATCTTTTACTGTTTTACCGCTATGAACAAAGCGCTCGGAATGATCGAAACCAAGGGTTTCGTCACCATGTTTGAAGCCTGCGACGCCGCCCTAAAGGCCGCCGACGTAACCATGCTGGGCTGGGAAAAGGCCGGCAGCGGTCTCGTCGCCGCCTTCTTCTCCGGCGACGTGGCCAGCGTCAAGGCCGGGGTCGATGCCGCCGCCGAAGCCGCCTCCCGCGTCGGGACAGTCGTGGCCGTGCAGGTGATCGCCCGCCCCCATGAAGACCTGGGCAAGCTCGGGTCGTTCGTCCGCAACTAAGCCGTTTCTCCGCGCCGATACCGCACCCCGCCGCGCCATGAAGATCCTCGTCGCCAACCTGGGCTCGACCTCCTACAAGTACACCCTCTTCAACGCCACCGCCACCGGCCTCGACGCCGTGGCCAAGGGCAAATACGAGCGGGTGGAAGACCATGGGCTGGTCATCGAGCACAGCCTGCAAGCCCTGATCGACGAGGGGCACCTCGCCAGCCTCGACGAGCTGGCGGCGGTGGGTTTCAAGACCGTCATGGGCGGCGATGTGACGGGTTGCCGCCTGGCCGACGATACGGTGCTGGAAGCGCTGGAGCGCACGGCACCGCTCGCCCCGGCCCACAACCCGCCCTACGCGGCCGGCATCCGCCAGTTTGCCCGCCTCGCACCGAAGGCCACCCACGTGGTGCTCTTCGAGACGGCCTTTTACCAATGGGTCGCCCCCGTGGCCAAGCGCTACGCGGTGCCCCAGGCCTGGTACGAAGCCGGCGTGCGGCGCTACGGCTTCCACGGCGCTTCCCACAAGTTCATCGCCGAGCGTTCGGCCGAGCTGCTGGGCCGCGCCGACATCGTCGAGCGCGTGCAAAGCCTCTACGCCGGGAAGCCGGAAGAGCTGCCGGCCTTCGAGGGCCAGCCGCTACGCGTCATCTCGTGTCACCTCGGCGGCAGCAGCTCCGTTACTGCCATCCGCAACGGTACCGCGATCGGCACGAGCATGGGCTTCAGCCCGCAAAGCGGCCTGCCGCAAAACAACCGCGTGGGCGACCTCGACGCCATGGCGATCCCGTTTGCCCTGCGGCAACTCGGCTTGAGCCTCGACGAAGTCGACCGCCAGTTGACCAAGCAAAGCGGCCTGCTCGGCGTCTCTGGCCTCAGCAACGATATCCGGGACTTGAAGGACGCGGCGGCCCAGGGCCATGCCGACGCCCAGACCGCGCTCGATTTGCTCAACCACGAGATCCGCCGCTGGGCCAGCTCGTTCCTCTTCGACCTCAACGGACTCGACGCCATCGCCTTCACCGGCGGCATCGGCGAGTTCAACCCCGACGTGCGGGCCGCCGTCTGCCGCAGCCTCGAATTCCTCGGCCTCGAGCTCGATGCCGCCGCCAACGAGGCCTGCCTGGGCGCCGAAGCCGTCATTTCCACCGCCGCCTCCAAAGTCAAGGTGCTCGTGATCCCGGCCAACGAAGAAGCCGTCATCGCCACCGAGACCCAGCGCTTCCTCCAGCGCCGGAAGCACTAATTTCCCCGTTACTTTAGACTAACCATCTCCCAATTCCACGCACATGAAAGAAGCCATCGGACTCCTTGAAACCAAGGGCCTCGTCGCCCTGATCAGCGGCACCGACGCCATGCTGAAGGCCGCCAACGTGACCCTGACCGGGCCGCTCAAGAACGTGGGCAGCGCACTCGTCACCGCCTCCGTCACGGGCAATGTCGCCGCCGTCAAGGCCGCGATCGACGCCGGGGCCGAGGCCGCCAGCCGCGTCGGCGAAGTCGTCAGCGCGCACGTCATCGCCCGCCCGGAAGGCCAGGTCGCCAAGCTCCTCCCGGCGGAAGCACCCGCCCCCGCCGCCGCGTCCACCGCGAAGAAATAAGCGGCCATGTTTCTGGCACGCGTCATCGGCAAGGTCGTCTCGACCAAAAAGGACGAGAGCATGACGGGGCACCGCCTCCTCCTGCTGCGCCCGATGCTGGTCGACGACCAACAGCCCAGCCGCTTCCGCGCCGGCAGCAACACCGTCGTGGCAGTCGATCCCATCGGCGCGGCCCATAACGAGATGGTCCTCTTTGTGCAGGGCAGCAGTGCCCGCCAGGTCGCCAACCTCAAGCCCCTGCCGATCGACGCCGCCGTCATCGGCATTGTCGACAGCGTGAACGTGCTCGGTGAGGCGCTCTACGAGAGCTCCACCGACGCGCAATAATCCCCCGTATATCCCCGACCTTTCATGGACGCAGCCACCATCCAGAACATCGTCAAGCAAGTGCTGGCGGAGATGGGCGCCAACGCCAGTGCACCCGCCGCCAACGGCGCACCCTTTGTCCTCAGCAAGCCGAGCAGCCGCCCGGGCGTATTCCCCGACGCGGCCTCCGCGATCGAAGCCGCCAACGCGGCCCAGCAAAAGCTGCGCAAGCTCGGCATTGCCGGCCGCAAGGAAGCCATCCGCATCATCAAGACGATGTGCGCGGAGAATGCGACCGAGTGGGGCAAGATCGAGTTTGCCGAGACCAAGGTAGGCCGCCTCGACCACAAGATCGAGAAGCTGCACGGCATCGCCAACCTGCCCGGCACCGAATGGCTCTCGCCCCTCGGGATGAGCGGCGACCACGGCATTTCGCTGGAAGAACAGGCGCCCTTCGGCACCGTCGCCGCGATCTCGCCCGTCACCCACTCGATCCCCACCATTTCGTCCAACGCGGTCAGCATGATCGCGGCCGGCAACAGCCTCGTCGTCAACGCCCACCCCAATGGCGCCAAGTGCGCGGCCATGGCGGTTGCGGCCTTCAATGAAGCGCTGGACGCCAAGCTGGGCCTGCGCAACCTGGTGACGATCATCGAAGAGCCCTCGCTGGAATCCTTTGACGCCCTCATCAAGTCGCCCGGCATCGACCTGATCTGCGTGACCGGCGGCCCCGCCGTGGTGAAAGCGGCCATGGCCAGCGGCAAGCGTGCGATCTGCGCCGGCCCGGGCAACCCGCCCGTGCTCGTCGATGCCACCGCCGACCTCGACAAGGCCGCCCGCGACATCATCCTCGGCGCCGCCTACGACAACAACTTGCTCTGCATCGGCGAAAAGCAGGTCTTCGTGGTCGATGCCGTCTTCGACGCCTTCCTCCGCGCGATGGAAAAGGCCGGGGCGATGCGCCTCAACGACGCCCAGCTCCAGCGCCTGACCGAAGCCGCCTTTACCTACAAGCCCGACGGCGGCGGTTGCTCGCACCCGGTGCTCAACCGCAAGCTGGTGGGTGCCGACGCCACTGTGCTCGCCCAGGAAGCCGGCACGAGCGCCCCCAAGGGCACCGAGTTGCTCTTTGCGGTGACGAATGCCGACCACCCCTTTGTGCAGGAAGAGCAGATGATGCCGATGCTGCCCATCGTGCGCGTGCGCGACGTGGCCGAAGGCATTGAACGCTGCCGCCAGAGCGAGCACAATTATCGCCACTCCGCCATCTGCCACTCCCGCGACATCGGGGTGCTGACGGAGATGGGCCGCGCGATGAACTGCACACTCTTTGTGAAGAACGGACCCTCGTTTGCCGGCCTCGGCATGGGCGGCGAAGGCTACCTCAACTTCACCATCGCCACCACCACCGGCGAAGGGATCGTCACCCCCGCCACCTTCACGCGCAAACGCCGCTGCGTGATGGTCGACAACCTCAACATCGTCGGATAACCGCCATGCTGCTTGCCCGCGTCGTAGGCCACGCCACCAGCACGATCAAGCACCCCACCATGCAAGGGGTGCGCCTGCTGCTGTGCGAGACCATCTCCGAGACGGGCGAGGCGCAAGGCGGGTTCTTCCTGGCGGCCGACTGGATCGGTGCGGGCCACGGCGCCTGCGTCTACGTCAGCACCGATGGCTCGGCCGCCGAAGCCTACCACCACAAGCCCGATTCCCCGATCCGCAACACGATCATGGGGATCGCCGAATCCTTTGCCTGAGCTGCGATGAAAATCTGCCGCGTAATCGGAGAAGTCGTCCTGAGCCACTCCTTGTTCCCGGCCCAAAGCCGGGGCCGGCTCTGCCTCGCTTCTCCCCTGGGCAAGGAAGAGCTGCTCCACCCGGAGCAAATCAAGATTTCCAACCAGGCCACGCTGGTCACCTACGACCACCTGGGGGCCCAAAAGGGCGACCTGATCGGCGTCGTGGAAGGCGGGGAGGCCATGCGCCCCTTCGACCACCCGATGCCCATCGACGCCTACTGCGCCTGCATCCTGGACACCCTTCGTTACGAACCAACGGACACCCTTCAATAATGGCCAAAGTATACACCGCAAACGAGGTGCAGGCCTTGCTCGACGCGGGCAAGGGCGAAGCCGACATCCCGGCGGGCGCCATCATCACGCCAGCCGGCCGCGACGTGCTGCGCAGCGGCGGCATCCAGGCCACCCGCTCGACCGCACCGACGGCCAAAGTCGCCAAGGCAGCCGAGCCCGCCACCCCGCCGATCCCCACCGTGCCGGATTACGAATACCGCTGGGCCCCGGGCAGCGATGCCAAGGCACCCGCCGACATCCAGGCCTTCTTCAACTCCGAGCCCATGATGGTGCTCAAGCGCCGGATGGTCGACATCGGCCGCCGCATGTGGGAGCGCGACTACACCGACGGTAACGGCGGCAACCTCACGATCCGCGTGGGTGACAACCTCGTGCTCTGCACCCCCACCCTCATTTCCAAGGGCTTCATGACGGTCGAGGACATCTGCCTCGTCGACATGGATGGCAACCAACTCGCCGGCAAGCGCAAGCGCACCAGCGAGTGCATGACGCACCTCGGCATCATGAAGCGCCAGCCCAAGGCCAAGGCCTGCTGCCACGCCCACCCCCCGCACGCGACCGCCTTTGCCGTCGCCAAGGTGCGTCCGCCGTCCTGCCTCATCCCCGAGGCGGAAGTCTTCCTCGGCCAGATCGGCATGGCTCCCTACCAGACCCCGGGCACGCCCGCGAATGCCGACGTCGTCGGCACTGCCGCAGTGGAAAATATGGCGGTCTTGATGGAGAACCACGGCGTCATCACCTGGGGCAAGGACATCGAAGACGCCTACTGGAAGATGGAAAATACCGACGCCTATTGCCGCACGATCTGGGTCGCCTCCCAGCTCGGCAAGGAGCTGACGCCCATCACCGGCCAGCAGGCGAAGGAGCTGATCGCGCTCCGCCAGTCCCTCGGTATGGAAGACAAGCGGGCCGACTGGAAGGAATGCGAGCTGTGCGACAACTCCGAGTTCCGCCCCGGCTTTGCCTCCGTCCCGCTCGGCAACGCCTGCGCCATCCCAGCGCCAGCCCAACCCGCCAAGTACGACGGCCAGGCCGAGTCGGTCGTGAAAATGATCACCGACCAGATCCTGGCCCAGCTCGGCGGCCGCTAACCCTTAAACCCAGCATCTTCCGATGAAAGTTTCCATTATCGGCGGCGGTGGCCGCGTGGGTTCCAATGCCGCCTTTGCCCTCCAATGCGGGGGCCTCGTTTCGGAAATCCAGATCATGGATGTGAACCAGGATCTGGCCGAAGGCGAGGCGCTCGACCTGATGCACGGTGCGTCCTGCCTCGGCGGGCAACGCATCTATGCGGGCGACTATGAGCGCGCCAAGGACAGCGACATCTTCGTCATCACCGCCGGCCTGCGCCGCAAGCCCGACGAGAGCCGCCTCGACCTGATCAACCGCAACGTCAGCCTGTTCCGCAACATCCTGCAGGACATCCAGCGCGGCGGTTACAAGCCCTGTGCGCACTTCTTCATCGTATCCAACCCGGTCGACATCCTGACGCAGCTCGCCGCGCAGACGCTCAACGTGCCGACCCCACAAGTCTACGGGCTGGGCACAATGCTCGACACCGCGCGCTTCCGCTCCCTCATCGCTGCCGAGCTGAAATATTCGGCCTCGCAGGTGAAGGCGTTGATCCTCGGCGAGCATGGCGACACGATGGTCCCCGTCTGGTCGTCGGCCACCATTGCAGGCCTCCCGATGGCAGGCATGGATGTCGTGACGCCCGCCTTCCAGAACACGATTTTCCAACGCACCAAGACCAGCGGCGCGGAAGTCATCCGCCGCAAGGGCGGTGCCGGTTGGGCCGTGGGTGCGACGATCGCCGAAACCGTCCACGCCGTGGCGCTCGACAAGCAGGACCTCCTGCCCGTGTCCTCCGTCCAGAATGGCTGCTACGGCCTGCGCGACGTGTCGATCAGCGTGCCAACGATCCTCGGCCGCAAAGGCGTGCTGGAGCACCGCCAGGTAAAGCTGTGGCCGAAGGAAGAGCAAGGCCTCGTCGCCTCCGCCCAGGCGCTCAAGACCATCCTCAAGCAGGTCGGTTAGAGCACATTTTGCTATAGATCATGAGGTAGCTAGGTTCATCATCGTTTAGACATCAAAGGCCCCGCCCGAATCATCTTCAGGCGGGGCCTTCTGGTCTACAGATCCAATGTGACTTGGCTGGAATAACGGCCCGCACTCTTTATTCATCCGAACGTTTACATGCGCTATGGTGGCACCCGTTTTGGGGTGCAAGCTCCGGTACGGTGTAATCCGGTGGTGTCGGACGCACAGCGTCCTCAACCACCGGCTACGAGATGGCATCCCTCCGGGATGCTGGATCATCCAGCAAGCCAGAGGCTTGCCAGCTCTTAGCGCGGGGTTAAGGCCCGCAGTAGCGGACCGACACCCCGGGCTTTCCAAGCTAAAGAATGCACCCCTGAGAGGGTGCCACCACCGAGGTTTCAAACGGCTATTAATGAGAATCTACTTTGCCGCCGGGAGCGGCAGGTCGATGCCCTCTGCGGCGAAGACTTCCTTCAGCGCCTGGGTGGCGTTCATCGCGGCGGGGAAGCCGGAGGTGACGGTGAGCAGGTGCGTGACCTCCAGCAGCTCTTCCGGCGTCGCGCCGTGGCCGAGCGCATAGGTGGCATGGAGCTTGAATTGCGGCCACGCCCCTTCGGCGGCCAAGGCGGAAAGCGCCACCAGCTGCCGCGTCTTCGGATCGAGCACCTCCCGCCCCCACACGTCACCCAAAGCATACTCGATCGTGGCGTGCGCCATCTCCGGGAACTCCCGTTCGAGCTGCCGAACGTGGGCTGGCAATTCGTCGCTCTGGCTGAGCGCGAGCAGGGCCTGCTCCCCCGCCAGTCGTCTCGGCGTCTCGGCTTTGGCTGCGGGCAAGACGAAGAGGAGCGCGGCGATCAGGGCGAAGATCGCCAGCAGCTCGCGACCGGAGAAAGCGCGCCCCAGCGGGCATTCATGGCAAGGGTCCATCTTGAATATCCTCCATTGGTTCGGGTTACTGCGCGCCGGCGGTCGGACGCACGACCAGTTCGTTGACGTCGACATCGGCGGGTTGCTCAATCGCGTAGGCCATGGCGCGGGCAATCGCGTCGGGCGTCAGCGCCACCTTGCGGAACTCCTCCATCGCGGCTTGCGAGGCAGGGTCGGTAATAGTGCTGGCCAGCTCGGACTCGACGACGCCGGGCGAGACGATCGTCACGCGCACCTTTTTGGTCTCTTGGCGCAAGCCCTCGGAGATGGCGCGCACGGCGAACTTGGTGCCGCAATACACCGCGCAGGCCGGCCAGACCTGGAAGCCGCCGATGGACGACACGTTGATGATGTGGCCGCTGCCGCGCGCTTCCATGCCCGGCAAAACGGCGGCAATCCCGTGCAGCACGCCACGGATGTTGACGTCGATCATGCGGTTCCATTCGTCGATCTTCAGCTCGGCCAGCGGCGAGAGCGGCATCAGGCCCGCGTTGTTGATCAGCACATCGACTTGCCCAAAGCGCTCCTGGGCAAACGCGGCGAAGGCCTGCATGTCTTCAAGGCTCGTGACATCGAGCGCGCGGTAGGCGACACGGCCCCGGGCGGCTTCGATCTCGGCCGCGATCTTTTCGAGGCGCTCTGTGCGGCGGGCGCCGAGGACGACGGTGGCACCACGGTCGGCGAGGTGGCGGGCGGTAGCTTCACCGATCCCACTGCTGGCACCGGTGATGAGGACGACTTTGGGGGCGATCTGAGACATGGTTTTGAAAGCTCGTCCGCAGGTTCATTCCTGCTCTGGACGATGCACTCAGAATATCAAAACCCGATGCGCCACGCCATACCCAGACCTCCGACAGGATTGCCTATTTCTCTGAAACGAATCAATTCTACACATTCTATTCGCCAGAATCATAACCCGATCCTAGCATACACCCTATGATCACCGATCGACTCTCCCTCGTCGAACCCTTGTTGGATATGGCCACCGGCGAAGGCTTCAGCCCCACCCGCCTGCCGGGCGTCAAGTTCATGCGCGCGACACGGAGCTATGCGGAGATGAAGGTGTCTTACGAGCCGAGCATCGTGATCATCGCGCAGGGCCGCAAATACGGGCACCTGCCAGACAAGCGCTTCGTCTACGATGCCGACAACTATCTGGTGCTGACCGTGCCGATGCCTTTCGACTGCTCGACCGAGTGCCGCGAGGGCGAGCCGCTACTCGGCCTGTCCATCGGCGTCACCCCCGCCCTCGTGTCGGAGCTGGCGCTGCAGGTGGGCGCGGCACCCACGCGCGAACGCCCGCAGGCCATCGAATCGGCCCGGCTCGACGGCCCCATCCGCGACGCTACCGCCCGCCTGCTGCAAGCCCTCCGCAGCGACGAAGAAGCGGCCGTGCTGGGCCCCCAACTGGTGCGCGAGGTGGCTTACTGGGCGCTAAAGGGGCCGCTGGGCTACAACCTCCGCGCCCTCGCCGCGCCCGACAACCATTTTGGCCAGATCTGCCGCATCATCAACCGCTTGCAGGCCGACTGCGCCCGGCCCATCGAAGTCGAAGGGCTGGCGCGCGAGGCGGGCATGAGCGTCTCGACCTTCCATGCGCACTTCAAGGCGGTCACGTCGTTCTCGCCGCTACAGTATCTGAAAAACATCCGCCTGCACCGCGCCCGACTCCTGATGCTCCACGAAGGCCTGAGCGCAGCCGAAACGGCCCTGCGCGTCGGCTACGAAAGCGCCTCGCAGTTCAGCCGCGAATTCAAGCGCTACTTTGGCGACACCCCCGGCGCAACCGTCGCCCGCCTGCGCGAAGACATGCTAAGCCTGGCGTAGCGGCTAGTGAAACGGGCGCACCTCGACCGGAGCCCGGCAAGCGATGGCGGCCTTGCGCCCCCACTCCAGCGCCTCGTCGAACGTCGCGACCTCAAGCACCCACAGCCCGCCCACATGCTCCGGGCTGCCCAGATATAGCCCCTCCGTCACCGCGACCTGCCCATCGGGCTGAGGCCGGATCGAGCGCGCCTGCCCAATCGGCTGCAAACCGCCCACGAACACCCGCACGCCTGCCGCCACCATCTCATCGTTGACCGCATCGATGGCGCGGGCCATCGCGTCGTCCTCGCGGGAGGGGTCGTAGTCGTTCGGGCGATGAATCGTGACCAGATATTGTGTCATGGCGGTGGCGGTTGAAGGCTCAACGCTCTTTTGATGCGACAAAAGCCGCGCAGCAACCACGAAACGCTCCAAGGCCCTGACAAACGCGGCTGCAAGATTCGCGATTCTTTTACCGCTTATTCAATCGACTAATCAAGTAGCGCGGTTATTGGGTTTACACCCCAACAATACAGCAGGGGTCTAAAATCATATTATTCTCATGAAACGCACCATCACCCTTCTTGCACTCGCTCTCCTTCCCGCGCTCTCACAGGCGTCCGTGAGCCTCAACTTCTCCCTTGAATGGACCGCCAATGGCACGGACGGCCTCGGCCTCGACGGCAGCGTGTTCGACTTTACCTTTACGACCGAGGACGAGGTCTACAGCGGTGCCAACACACCCTTTGGGCTCCCGGGGGCGCTGATCAGCGATCCCTTCGTCACGGTTTCGGGTGCCAGCAACCAGCTCCTGAACGGCACTTTCTCGGTGACCTTCCCGGAGGCCACCTACCTGTCGCCCGATTTCTTCGGCCTGTTCTACCTCTGGCTCTACAGCGAGCCCTATACGCCCAGCTTTGAGATCAACAACGGCCTCACCATTGCGAGCCCGTATTGGAACGGTCCTGGCGTCGCCACCCCCGCCAACGGTGATACCGTTGAACTGGCCCACTTCGAAGGCGGCACCGTCTCAGGCAATACCGTCACCATTACCCACGACGTGCTCGGCTCTTACTCCTATAACTTCGGCAGCTTTACCGTGTCCGGCCCCGACGCCGCCCCGCTCGTCCCCGAGCCCTCGACCTACGCCGCTCTCGCCGGTCTCGGCGCCCTCGGCTTTATCGCCTACCGCCGCCGCCACGACTAACGCGAGAACTGGAGCTTGTTTCATATTTATACATCCACCTCCGAAATGGGGGTGGATTTTTTTATAACACTGAAATTCCAGGCTCAAAACAATACTACTGCACAGAGCTTTGACCCGGTTCTTCTTCATCTAATATAAATTTAACTTCTGTCACAATCGTACCTATATTAAGATATTCGTAAATCGCTTTCGTTTTCTTCACTAAATTTGAATCGGCAGACCAAAATTCACGTGCAAAGCACGCTCTTGATGCGTGATCCGCATCGCCCAATGCGGCAATCATACGCCTCTCAATGTTCATTTTAGAATCAGGATAAAATCCGATAAAATTTAAGGCATTGTAAATAGTTGACACTTTTTCGAAAAGAAATTGATGCCTTTCTTGGGTGGGATGACGAGAAATACCCAAAAAATCATCAACAGACAGCCCCTTAAAGGAATCTTGATCCTTAACCAAACTCCAGATTTTCTCTATAATCTTTGGAGATTTTATGTTATTTAAAACCTTAGGATCTACTTTTATAGCTGCACGATAATCTTTAACCATGGAACGACATCCAGCCTCGTCAACCATATCCTTCATCTTTTCGTTTCTCTCATTTATTGCCTTCCTAAAATTATCGTTAAGCATGACTACATGCTCTTGAATGCGCTGAGCGATCATCGGATTCTCATCACCAAAAAGCTCACTTGAGTTAGCCAATACGCTGAGAAGCTCTTCAAACAACAATGCTTCCCTATTTCCGATATCTGACAAGCTCTGATTGGTGTTACCACCGTACAACTTAACGAGAAACGGGGTCATAATTTGCTGGACCAACATAGGACCCTCATCCTCTAGATATCCTTCATAGACTACCGCCGGATCCTCTTTCAATATAAAAGCTTCCCCAGTAACCTGATATCCGTTTTCAACCCTAATGCGCAGATATGCTGCATCCAACCGGATAAGAAGTTTAATAAAAGCATCACTCCACGGACCCGAGTTCTTAATTTCCTGCAGAGTGACATCCGAATAAACAACTTGATATTGCTTGCGAATGGCGTTAAGCGTTGATTCTACTCCGCGCTTTACGAACATGTCGAGGACGTTCTGATCAAGATAAAGAGTTGGCTTTTTAACGCTTTCGTTTGTGTCCATTTCAAAATCTTTTCCAAGAGTCCACAGAGATGCTAGCTGCTTTTCAATGTCAGCTTTCCTGCCACCACCCCTAAAAAAAATGGCGGAGGCTGAGGGATTCGAACCCCCGGAACCCTTGCGGGCCCTGCGGTTTTCAAGACCGCCGCAATCGTCCACTCTGCCAAGCCTCCGGTGACGAAAGAACGAGAATAAACGGGGCGGCGGGGTGGCTGGCAATCGGAAAAATCGTGATCCTGGGGCGGGTGCGGTGGCGGCGCGGGCGAGCATGGCCGGAACTTGCGCAACGAAAGGCTTGACCGGCGGGCAGAGATGGGGCTTGTTGGTGGGGTAATGCCCAGCCATCAGCTCATTCTCGGACTGATTATTGGCACCCTCATTATTAGCTGAGGGGCCGGCTGTTGTGCGTCTGATTTCGGCCGACCGGCCCCTTTGACCTGGCCTTTTGTTTTGCAAGCCCACCCACGCCGGGCTGCGCTTTTCCCGGTTTTCCCGCCGGTCCGATCTTTTCGTTTGCCTCAACGAGGCCCCCATCAAGACTGCACTTTTGCTTATTTCCGACATGAGTTCCGAGAAACCGCCCGTTCTGATCTACGATACCACTTTGCGTGACGGCACGCAGGGCGAGGGCATCTCCTTTTCCGCCAAAGACAAGCTGATCATCGCCCAGCGCATGGACGCCATGGGCTTTGACTACATCGAAGGCGGCTGGCCGGGCAGCAACCCGCGCGATATGGCCTTCTTCGACCTGGCCCGCGGCGCCCAGTTCCAGCACGCCAAGCTGGCGGCCTTCGGCTCCACCCGCCGCGCCGGCATCAAAGCGGAGGACGACGCGCAGCTCGCGACCCTCGTGGCCGCCGACACCCCCGTCGTCACCATCTTTGGCAAGACCTGGCTGCTGCACGTGACGGAGGTCCTGCGCACCACGCCGGAGGAAAACCTGCGTATGATCGAAGACTCCGTGCGCTTCCTCACCAGCAAGGGCCGCGAGGTGATCTACGATGCCGAGCACTTTTTCGACGGTTACAAGGACGACCCGGCCTACGCGCTGGCCACCCTCGAAGCAGCCGAACGCGGCGGTGCCCAGTGCCTCACGCTCTGCGATACCAACGGCGGCTCGATGGTCAGCTGGCTGCAGGAGACGGTGCGCAAGGTCGTGGCCCACTTCCCCAACACGCGCATCGGCATGCACTGCCACAACGACTGCGGCCTCGGCGTCGCCGTCAGCATGGCAGGCGTCGAAGCCGGCGCCACACTCGTCCAGGGCACCATGAACGGCTACGGCGAGCGCGTCGGCAATGCCGACCTCACGACGATCGTGCCCAACCTCGCGCTCAAGCTCGGCTACCCGGTCAACTGCCGGGCCAGCCTGCCCCAGTGGCGCCCGTTTTCGCTCGAAGTGGCCCGCTACGCCAACCAGGTGGCCAACAAAAAGGCCCCGTGGGTCGGCCAGAGCGCGTTTGCCCACAAGGGCGGCGTGCACGCCAACGCGGCGCAAAAGGTGGCGCACAGCTACGAGCACATCCAGCCGGAGACGGTCGGCAACCGCCAGCGCATCTTGCTCAGCGACATGGCGGGCGGCAGCAGCGTGGCGATGAAGGCGGCCGAGCTGGGCATCGACGTCGACCACAAGAGCCCTGAGATGCGCTCGTTCCTCCAGCGCCTCAAGGAGCTCGAAAACGTGGGCTACGAGTTCGAGAACGCCGATGCGTCCTTTGAAGTGCTGCTCAACGAGCACTTCCATGGCCTCGAAGACAACTTCAAGCTCGTCAGCTACCGCACGATCTCCGAAGTGGTGCGCGAGCGCGAAGAGGTGATCGCCGAGGCGGTGATCAAACTCCGCGTCAACAACGACGACGAAGTGCACCTCGCCATCGCCGAAAGCGGCGGCCCGGTCGGCGCGCTCGACCACGCCGCGCGCAAGGCCTTCGGCACGCACTTCCCCGAGCTGCAAAACGTCCACCTCGCGGATTACAAGGTGCGCATCCTCCAGGCCAACAGCGGCACCGACTCCATCGTGCAGGTGCTGATCAATTCCAGCGACGGCGAGCAGGATTGGTGGACCTGCGGCGCTTCGCCCAACATCATCGAAGCCTCTTGGCAGGCCCTCCGCGACTCCTACCGCTTCAAGCTGATGAAGCTGCAGCAACAGGCCGCACCCGCCGCAGTGTAGAGGTCGTCACCCGTTTGTTCTTCGCGCCCGGTTCGATGTTGTTCGAGCCGGGCGTTTTTTATGCCTGCTTCTTGGTCGGTGCGGGAAAATCCACGGTATAAACTTTAACCACAAAAAGCACAGAATTCACAAAAGAGAAACACAAGCGGGGAGTGGCAAAGTGAAAGTCCAGACATGGAAGCACTCATTTTAGATAGGGTTTGGTTTTTGTGGATTCTGTGCTTTTTGTGGTTAAAATAACGCATAATCATATGCCGTAGCGGTAGTCTCACAAGGACAACACCAGACCACAAAAAAGCTCCCGGCGCGCGGGGCACCGGGAGCGAATGAGCAAGTGATTTTGGTGGGGAGGGCCGGTAAGGCGGGTGCCTTACATCATGCCGCCCATGCCGCCCATACCACCCATGCCGCCCATGTCGGGAGCTTCCTTCTTCTCTTCCGGCAGGTCGGTGATGATGGCTTCGGTCGTGAGGAGGAGGCCGGAAACGGAGGCGGCGTTCTGCAGGGCAGAGCGGGTCACCTTGGCCGGGTCCACCACGCCAGCGGCGAGGAGGTCTTCGAATTCACCCGTGGCGACGTTGTAGCCTTCCTTGCCTTCCTTCGAGAGGACTTGCTGGACGATGAGGCTGCCTTCCACACCGGCGTTGGTGCAGAGCTGACGCAGGGGGGCTTCGAGGGCCTTGGCGATGATCAGGCGGCCGATCTCTTCGTCGCCTTCGAGCGAGAGGACGTCGACGGCCTTACGGGCGCGGAGCAGAGCGGTGCCACCGCCAGCCACGATGCCTTCTTCGACGGCAGCGCGGGTAGCGTGCAGAGCGTCTTCCACGCGGGCCTTCTTCTCCTTCATTTCGGGCTCGGTCGCGGCACCGACGTTGATCACGGCCACACCGCCGGCGAGCTTGGCGAGGCGCTCCTGGAGCTTTTCGCGGTCGTAGTCGCTGGTGGTTTCTTCGATCGCGCGGCGGATCTGCTTCACGCGGCCTTGGATGTCGTTGGCGGCGCCGGCACCTTCCACGATGGTGGTGCTTTCCTTGTCGATCGTGACGCGCTTGGCACGGCCGAGGTCGGAGAGTTCGAGGCTGTCGAGCTTGATGCCGAGGTCTTCGGTGATGAACTGGCCACCGGTGAGGACGGCGATGTCCTTGAGCATTTCCTTGCGGCGGTCACCAAAGCCGGGGGCCTTGACGGCGCAGATCTGGAGCATGCCGCGGAGCTTGTTGACCACGAGTGTCGCGAGGGCTTCGCCTTCCACGTCTTCGGCGATGATCAGCAGCGGCTTGCCTTGCTGGGCCACCTTCTGGAGGATGGGCAGCAGGTCGTTGAGGTTGCTGATCTTCTTCTCGTGGATGAGGATGTAGGCGTCGTCGAGCACGGCTTCCATCGCTTCCTGGTCGGTCGCGAAGTAGGGGCTGAGGTAGCCCTTGTCGAACTGCATACCTTCGACCACGTCGAGGGTGGTTTCGATGCCCTTGGCTTCTTCGACGGTGATGGTGCCGTCCTTGCCGACCTTGTCCATGGCTTCGGCGATGATTTCGCCGATTTCCACTTCCCAGTTGGCGGACACGGTGGCGACGTTCTTGACGGCGTTGCGGTCGTTAACCGGGATGGCCTGCTCACGGATGTTCTTGACGGCGACCTGGACGGCCTTGTCGATACCGCGCTTCACGTAGACGGGGTTGGCGCCGCTGGAAACGCTCTTGAGGCCTTCGCGGAAGATGGCTTCGGCGAGCACGGTAGCGGTGGTGGTGCCGTCGCCGGCGTTGTCGCTCGTCTTGGTGGCGACTTCCTTCACCATCTGCGCGCCCATGTTTTCGTAGGGGTCGGGCAGTTCGATTTCCTTGGCGACGGAAACGCCGTCCTTGGTGATGGTCGGGCTACCGAACTTCTTGTCGATGACCACGTTGCGGCCCTTGGGCCCGAGGGTTACCTTGACGGTGCGGGCGAGGATTTCCACGCCGCGCAGCAGCTTCTTACGGGCGTCTTCGTCAAAACGGATTTGCTTAGCCATAGCGCTAAAATGTGTTGCTGGTTATCAGTAGGAGGTTGTCAGGCGAGGTCGGCCTTAGCGGACGATGCCGAGGATGTCGTCTTCGCGCAGGATGGTGTATTCGACGTTGTCGTACTTCACCACGGTGCCGCCGTACTTGCTGATGATCACGCGGTCGCCGACGCTGACGGTGAACTTGTAGTCTTCGCCGTCCTTCTTGCCGGTGCCGAGGGCGAGCACTTCTGCGGTAGTGGGCTTTTCCTTAGCCGAGTCGGGGATGATGATCCCGCCCTTCACTTCTTCGTCCGCCGTGACGGGCTTGACCAGCACTCGATCGCCGAGAGGGGTGATATTCACGTTCGCCATAGTAGATGTCAGACTAATGGTTGAGTTTTTCTTGGTTTAAGGTATCCGGCCGGGCGGGCAGTGCCGCCATCGAGCCAAAAGGAGTCCCCGCCGCAGAACGCCCGCGACGGGGAGCAAAAGGTTGTTACTTGTTGTCGTCGTCGACCACTTCGGCATCGACCACGTTGTCGTCGTTGGGCTTCTTGGCGTTGCCAGCGGAGGCGCCGCCTTGCGGGCCAGCGGCCCCACCCTGCTCCGCACCGGCGGTCTCCTGGTAGAGACGGGCGACGGCTTGCTGGAGCTTTTCGTCCTTGTTCAGCTTTTCGAGCGCGGCCTTCATGCGGTCGGCGTCGTCGCTGTCCAGGGCTTCGCGGGCTTCCTTGACGATGGCTTCGACGTGGTCCTTGTCGGCACCCAGCTTGTCGCCATTTTCCTTCACCAGCTTTTCGATGGCGAAGACCTGGTTGTCGAGCTGGTTGCGGGTTTCGACCGCTTCCTTGGCCTTCTTATCGGCCTCGGCGTTGCGCTCGGCGTCCTTCTTAGCCTGTTCGACTTCTTCCTTGGAGAGGCCGGAGGCGTTGGTGATGGTCACGTTGCTTTCCTTGCCCGTGCCCTTGTCCTTGGCCGAGACCTTGAGGATGCCGTTGGCGTCGATGTCGAAAGTCACTTCGATCTGCGGCACACCACGAGGGGCCGGCGGGATGCCGTCGAGGCGGAAGATGCCGATCTGCTTGTTGTCCTTCGCCATCGGGCGCTCGCCTTGGAGGACCTTGATGTCCACCGCGGTCTGCTGGTCGGCATAGGTGGAGAAGACCTGGCTCTTCTTGGTCGGGATCGTGGTGTTACGCTCGATCATGGCGGTGGAAACACCACCTGCGGTTTCGATCGAGAGCGTGAGCGGAGTCACGTCGAGCAGCAGCACGTCCTTCACGTCGCCAGCGAGCACGGCCCCTTGAATCGCGGCGCCGATGGCGACCACTTCGTCGGGGTTCACGCCTTTGTGCGGCTCCTTGCCGGTCAGCTTGCGAGCGATCTCCTGCACCTTGGGCATGCGGGTCATGCCGCCCACGAGCACGAGCTCCTTGATTTCGCTGGCGGAGAGGCCGGCGTCCTTGAGGCAGCTGTGGAAGGGCTGGATGGTGCGCTCGAAGAGCTTGTCGGTGATCTGCTCGAGCTTGGAGCGGCTGAGGGACACGTTCAAGTGCTTCGGGCCGCTCTGGTCTGCCGTGATGAAGGGCAGGTTGATGTCGGTGCTTTGGCTGGAGCTGAGGGCGATCTTGGCCTTTTCCGCTTCCTCCTTGAGGCGCTGGAGGGCCATCTTGTCGCCGCGCAGGTCGATGCCGTGCTCCTTCTTGAAGTCGTCGCAGAGCCAGTTGATGAGGGCTTCGTCCCAGTTGTCGCCACCCAGGTGGGTGTCGCCATTGGTGGCCTTCACCTCAAAGACGCCGTCGCCGATTTCGAGGAGGGAAATATCGTAGGTGCCGCCGCCAAGGTCGTAGACCGCGATGATCTCGTCGGACTTCTTGTCGAGGCCGTAAGCGAGCGACGCAGCGGTCGGCTCGTTGATGATGCGGAGCACTTCAAGGCCCGCGATGGTGCCAGCGTCCTTGGTGGCCTGGCGCTGGGCGTCGTTGAAGTAGGCCGGGACGGTGATGACCGCCTGCGTGACCTTTTCGCCGAGGTAGGCTTCGGCGTCGGCCTTCAGCTTGGCGAGCACCATGGAGCTGATCTGCTCCGGCGGGTATTTCTTCGTCTCGCCGCCTTCTTGAACTTCGATCCAGGCGTCGCCGTTCTTGCCTTCCACTACGTTGTAGGGGAGGTTGCGGACTTCTTCCTGGCTCTCGGTATACTTGCGACCGATCAGGCGCTTGGCCGAGAAGATCGTGTTGGTGGGGTTCGTGACGGCTTGGCGCTTCGCGGCCTGGCCGACCAGACGCTCCCCGTTTTTAGAAAATGCCACGACGGAGGGCGTAGTGCGCGCTCCCTCGCTATTCGGGATGACCACCGGCTCGCCGCCTTCCATTACGGCCATGCACGAATTGGTCGTCCCCAGGTCAATGCCGATAATCTTGCTCATTTGCCTCCCCTTCCAGCAGGCTGGAGGCCCAAACGGAAACATTTCTCACAAGTTAATATATAACAACAGCTTAAACGTCAAAAACTACGCTATTTGCCCAATCCAAAGTGTGCCAAACCCTCATCAATGTCCCACCTCATGTCTCACTTGAGACAAGGAGTGCGCAAGGGGTGTCACAGTGGGAGGAGGCGGATGCGGTGTCGTTTGCCGTCGTAGGTAATCAAGCAGCCTGCAGCCAATGCACGGCCCTGTTCTCGCAGAACTTGCCGAATGTCCCGCCCGCAGATTTGCGGAATCGGCGATTCCACCCTCAACTGGATCACACTTGGAGTTTGGTTACCCGTACGGGCAAGTATCTCTCCAAAATCAAGGTCTTGAGTCAGTAGAACCGCCTCCAGTTGGGCTGCCTTTTCAAAAACAATTTCATCTGGAGTTCCGCCCTTGCCCAACTCCAGCCAGTGCCAAGCCTCGTGCCCTTCCTGTGCCAGTTCCGCCTTCCAGGAAGAAGGTAGATTCTCGTCGAGCACGATTCGCATTAGCTGACAAGCTCGTATGTCTCGAAGCTGGCCAACTCTGAAGAGAACAAGAGAGCTTCGCGAATAGCTTCAGGAGCAAGCTGGGGGTAATCGGCGCAGATTGCTTCTACCGAACGCCCATCGCCAATCTGGCGCACGATGTTGGCAACCGTAATGCGAGTTCCCTTGATACAAGGCTTTCCCTGCATCACCCCGGGGACCGACACGATGTGAGGGTAGTTGTGCATGCTTTTCTATCTTTTCTAAAGTTTGCAAAGCAGGCAAACTGAATCGACAGACGCTGACCGCAACAGCCTTAAACCTCACCCACAACAAGAAGCTTGTGCTTACGATTCTAAACGATAGCCTCCTTGGGGTGACGAAGATACAAAAGATATGGGTGGCCATTGGCTCCGCGCTCGGGATTGCACTGCTGGCGGCAATTTTGATCGAAGCAGCTGGGCATGGCAGGCTTCTTCCCTTCAGCTTCCAGGCAGGAGCCCATACACTGGCCACCCAAAGCTCTTGCCAGAGGCTGGACCCGAGCTACGATCAGCAGCAACTGCGACGCCCGCTACGTGTATGGGTGGGCGGCGGCGGCTCCCTCCTCGCCGAGGAAGTTGTCCGCGCGACAGCGGAGCACCTCAAAGAGCATCCGCAGGTCGAATCGGTAATTCTGGCGACGGAGGCAAGCGCGCTCCCGCCCGATCTCTGGCTCTTCATCGAATTACTGCAGCATGAGCGTTCGCACAATCTGCCGCCGAAGCGTGCCCAGACGGTGGAGGTTCGCTACGGAATGGGGCCTGCGTTCCAGAATCCCGAATATCCGACCCTTTTTCAGCGCTTCCCGCTAGCCTCGCAAGATAGCGTAACGGGGGTGGTTAGAGTGCAAGCGGAACACATAGGACTGACCTTGGGCTCCGCTTTTGAGAGAAAGATCGCGGACGAAATCGCAGGCTCTATTGTCGCACGGGCGTTTCGCGAAACCGAAGCAGGTTTCGACCTTGAGCAGGCCCTACCCGCCTTTTTCTACCCGTCGCACACTCCCTTTCAACTTCCGGCCTCGTTGGCCGCCTTTGAACCGGAGTTGCTCTATAGCGGGCCGGCGCTCTTTCGCCACGACGTCTCCACCTGGCGTTTTACAGTCCCGGCCGATAGCAGCCAACCGCTCGCGCAGGTCAGGCAAGCCCTGGAGGAAGATTGGGCCATCGAGGTTTATTTAGACGAGGCCCCTGCTTACACGATCCTGCAACTCAATCGAGGCCCCCACGAACAGCTGGTCATCCGCTGGCAGGCCCCAGAACCAGTCCACCCCTGGGGGATTCATGAGCAATCCTCAGCCGAAACGAATCCCCAGCCGCGTGAATTTTTCATTTTCCACCAACATACGATGGGGGACGACGAGTACCGGGCTGCAACCCAAAGGGCGTTCGAGACGGACCAGCCGCTGGACATCCTTTTCGCTTTGGAAACCTGGTGGTCTCCGGAGCAACGGCAGGCGTTCATCGCGCAAGCGCTAGATCTTCATGATGCGGGCAAATCGCTGAAGGTCGATTATCTGCCGCTGATCGTCCATGCGCACCCTGAGTGGTCGCAAGACAAGATACGATCCCTCTTGCTTCGCTCCTACCTTGACTCCCCGTATTGGGACCAGAAACAGGCCGAGCGCTTCGAGGAGGTCGCAAATCAGCTTCTGGGAGAAGATGACACGCCTTCCAGCTGGATGAACCGTCAGACGCTAGCAGCGGCGGGCATTTCCGTGGTCTCGCTCGGCGAAAGCGTAAGTGGCGAAATTCAGTTAGGACAGACTTTTGTCATGGCAGCCGAGGCATCAGACGAGACCATCCGCATCTACAGCTGCCGAGTCAGCGAAGTAAAGGATGGCCAAGAAGGCGCAGACTACCGTCTATCCATCGCCTCGCTTCAAGATGGCAGGTTTTCCGGCAAGAGAGAGGGGGACATTTCGCGAGCCGCGCTGCTGCACGGCCAAATCCGAGGCGGCCTCGATTCCCCAAAGGTATCCACCTTCTTTCACTTCAAGGCACTCGATCCCGATTGCCAGGCGTTTCAGGTCACGGGCAGGAACGAGCCTTTGCCGCCGTCCTCTCATTCCGCCTTCGGCGCAGGCAGCAGCCCGGCACGATGAGCCTCCGACATGATTCAAACGAAAAGGCCATCGCTACGAGTGAGCGATGGCCTCCATCAAAAAGCGTCTCGAAGTATGCCTACGCGCGGCGGAAGCGGCGGAATGCCAAGCCGAGGAAGGCGGCGGCGCCGAGGATCAGGCTATAGGTCTCAGGCTCCGGGACCACCGGGCCAGGATCCTCGGGGCCGGGGATCGTGAGGTAAGCCAGCTCGAAATCATCATCCGAGACGAACCAGTTGTTGCGGTCGGAGATCAGCGCCTTGTTGTCCGCGAAATCCGCCAGCTCCCGGTCAATCGTATACTCACCGTTGTCCGGGGAGCTTCCCGATCTCACCAGAATGTTACCATTGGGCACATCCAGGGCGTCGGGCAAGAGCGAGTCGAAACCGCTCCCGACGGCAGGCGTGTTGTAAGCGCCCCGATAGTTTAAACCATGGATGAAGCTGGGGGAGGTCAGGGAGCCTTGGAAGGCGAAGAATACATCGCCGGCGCCCGACAGATTCGACGAACCGAACGAACCGGAAACGGAACCGAACGTGGCAGTGGTATTCTGTTCGGTGGTCATGGAAATGCGCACCACGCTACCCGCGCCGAGGGCGCTGTCGGCCGTCCAGACGATTTCACCGTCCGAGTTGATATTGCTGGTATCGAACGCGGTGCCGTTCCAGGCGTGATCGGTAAAGCGAATCTCGGTCCCCGCCGTCAAATCCTCGAACAAAACGAAGGAAAAGTCGTCGGTGTCGCCATCCGAAGAGTAGCCCACAAACATGATATCGGAGACATCCAGACCGACAGCTCCATTCACGGAGACTGCCAAAGCCAGGGCGAGACAGGACATAGAAGATAATTTCATCACTACCAAACAGCTTCTGATATTCCGTCATCTACGGCAACCGCAAAATAACGTTCCTGCACATCACCAGCGAGGCAAGGGAAAAAATCCTTGGCCTTTCCGCTCTCCCTCCCCCACCCGCTTGCGGCTGCCGCTAGGCGTGGTATCAGTGCAGGCATGCGTTATCGACTACTTGGCAATACAGGCTTGCGCGTGTCGGAGCTGTCGCTCGGCACCATGACTTTTGGGGAAGACTGGGGCTTCGGCGCCGACAAAAAGGTGTCGCAGCAGCAATGGGATGCGTTCGTGGATGCGGGCGGCAACTTTATCGACACGGCCGATGGCTACACCGGCGGCACGAGCGAGAAGTTTGTGGGCGAGTTTGCGAAGAAAGAGCGCGACCGCTTTGTCATCGCGACCAAATATACGTTCATGAAGCGGCAGGACGACCCCAACAGTGGGGGCAACCACCGCAAAAACCTGCGCCAGTCCGTTGAAGGTAGTTTGAAGCGCCTGCAGACCGATCACCTTGATGTGCTGTGGCTGCACGCGTGGGATTTCATCACCCCGATCGACGAAGTGATGCGCTCGCTGGATGACCTGGTGCGCCAAGGCAAGGTGCTACACGTCGGGGTGTCGGACATGCCGGCATGGCTGGTGGCCCGCGCCAATACGCTGGCCGAGTTGAAGGACTGGACGCCGTTTGCTGGCCTGCAGATCGAATACAGCCTGGTCGAGCGCACGGTGGAGCGCGATCTTACGCCGATGGCCGACCACCTGGGCCTGACCGTCTGCGCATGGTCGCCGCTCGGGGCCGGCGTGCTCAGCGGCAAGTTCTCAAGCCAGAACAAGGGCAAGGTCGACACCACCCGGGGCGACGACAAGCGCTTCAACGACCGCAACCTGAAGATCGCCGATGAGCTGATCGCGGTGGCGAAGGAGGCGGGTCACAGTCCTGCGCAGGTCGCCCTCAACTGGCTGCGCGCCAAGGGTGCCCTCCCCATCGTCGGAGCGCGCAAGCTCGACCAGCTGAAGGATAACATCGCCTGCGTCGATTGGGAGCTTTCGCCCGAACAGGTCGAGCGGCTGGACCAGGTGAGTGCCATCGAGCTGGGCTTCCCGCATGATTTCCTGCTCAGCGACGGCCCGCGGCACTTTTTCCGTGGTGACACCTTCGACCGGATCATCCGTAAATAGGCGATGGACGATTTTTTTGCCGCGCCCACGCCGCGCAAGAAGAAGGAAACGGATCACGAGGCTCTCAAGTCTCCCCTCTCGCGCATCCCGGGAATGCCCATCGCGGCCACCCGAGACTTGATCGACCTGGGCTTCTGGAACATCGACGAGCTGCAGGGGCGCTCCCCGGAAACGTTGTTCGACGACCTGCGCAAACTGCGGCCCAAAACGCCCGCCGACCGCCTGGGCGCCCTGCGCTTGGCCGTCTACTTTGCGGAGACGCCCGACCCCGACCCCAAAAAACTGCAGGTGTGGCAGTGGCTTGAGTAGAGCCCCAAGGCATGCGGCGGGCGGGAAAATAGCCCCGGCCCGTTGCATGAGGCCTTAACCGCGCTAAGCTGCAGAATGGACTTTGATGGGAAGCTGCCGGAAGAGATGCCCGTGATGACGCTGTCGTCGCAGGTGCTGTTTCCGCGTGCCGTAATGCCGCTCCATATTTTCGAGCCGCGCTACCGCGAAATGCTGCGCGACGTGCTCGAAACCAACCGCATCTTCGCCATCGTCCAGGAACGGCCGGAGGGGCAAGGCGCCGCCGAGCCGGAACCGATGGAGCAAGTGGGCACGGCAGGCCTCATCCGCGCCAGCTACCTGCAGCCCGACGGCACCTCCAACCTCGTGCTGCACGGCATCACCCGCATCAAGATCGAGGGCATCGTGCGCGAACAGCCCTACCGCGTGGCGCGGGTCTCGCCCCTCGTCAGCGAATACGCGGTGACGCTGCAGGCCGCCCGCCAGATGCAGGATCGCACCGCCCAGATCATCCGCGCCGAGCCCGCCCTGTGCGAAGAGGCGCCGGAAGAGTTTCTGGAGTGCCTGAGCCATGTCGACGACCCGGCAACCTTTGCAGATCTGGCCGCCGCCAACTTCTGCCCCGACCCATTTTTGCGCCAGCTAGTGTTAAACGCCCTGGAGGTAGGCAAACGGTTTGATATACTAATTGACTACCTCGGCCGTGAAGCTAAACGCCGAGAGGTAAAGCGCTTACTGCAAGGGCGAACAAGAGAAGATGAAATCGAGTTGAACTAACTACAGTAATTACGTATTATCTGCAGTGAAGTCGATCACATGCAGAACCTTTCATCCCGGGCGATTTTCAATGTTATTACCCTATTGACACTTAAAAAGGGTGCCCAAGTTAAACATTGCCCAAGATGTCCGTAAGTGATTGGCTTCAGGGTGTCCTCTTATAAGGGCACATTTCATCCCGATCATTATATTCATCTTCTCATGAACACACGGAGCCAACGCTCAGGCTTTACGCTGCTCGAGCTGATGGTGGTGGTCGTGATCATCGGCCTGCTGGCCGCGATCGCGGTGCCCACCTTCCGTGCCCTGCGTGCCACGACCCACGCATCGACGACGGCCAAGGAATTCCGCACCTTTGTCGGCCTTTTCGAACACTACGCCTTTGACAACCGTGGCTGGCCGGACGACACGACTCCGGGCGTCACTCCCACGGGGATGGAAGGCTACTTCGTGAGCGACAGCTTCACCGGCACCACCAAGATCGGTGGCAACTGGGACTGGCAACTGGACCAGAACGGCATCCACGCCGCCCTGGCCATTACGGATCCCACCATAAGCGAGGAATTCCAGGTAAAAATCGATCAACTCCTGGACGACGGGGATCTCAGCACCGGTATTTTCCAGAAGCTGGGAACCAGCCTGACTTACATCATCGAGGAAACGGAGTAGCTACTCCTCGATCATTTCCAATTTTCCGTCATCGCCCAGCCTACGGTAGTAGCAACTGCGGCGGTGACGTTTTTTTTGCCCGGCCACGAGGGTGTGGCAGGCTCCGTCGCCCCGCAGGCGCACGCGGTAAAGAATGCTGTTCTGCTCGCAGTTGACGCGGATGTCTTCCAGCTCAAGGTAGTTGCCGCTGGTCAACCCCTTGATCCATAGCTCGTTGCGGCTGGTGCTCCAGAAGACGGCCTTGCGCTCGCGTTGGGCGGCTTCGAGGGCCTCGCGGTTGACATAGCCGAGCATGACGACATCGCCCGTCTCGACTTCCTGCGCCACGGCGGGGATCACATGCAGCCCTTGCTGGCCGATCTGGTTGAGCTTGGTAAAGTCGAGCGCTTCGACGCTGCCCTCTTCGAGTTCGTGGTGGGTCATGGTCGGTAAAAATAGAGGTTACTGGGCCATCGCCCAGATGCGGAGCGAACGGAGGAAATACTGCTCCAGCGCCACCTCGTCGTTGAGGTTGAAGACGCCGGTCAGAAAATCCATCTCCTCCAGGGTTTCGACGGCCTGGCCGAGACTCTGGGCCGCCGCGCGATCAAACGATTGGGTCAGCACGTGGTCGCGCGTAGCCAGCTCGATCTCCTGCCACAGGCGCACGCGCATCCCCCGCTTGAGGCCAACTTCCTGCGCCTCGATCTCTTCGTCGCTCCACTCTTCGGAGATGTTGTCGCGCTCGGCCTTCCACGAACCGCCCACGATCTCGTCGAGCAGTGCGGTGAAGCGCGAGATGAGGCCGTAGGTGAGCATGATCACGTCGGCCCGCGCGCCCGCATCGCCCGCCACGCTGCGGGCCTTGTCGAGCCAACGCTGGTAATCGGCGATCCATTGGCGCCAGCCTTCGTGCGCGATCGGCTTGTCTGCCAGCGGCACGCGAAACTGGAAGCAGCGGCTGCGCGTGGTGGGCAGCAGCTCGTAAGGCCGCGTCGTCACAAGCAACAGGTGCGTCTCGCGGGGCGGCTCTTCCAGCGTCTTGAGAAAGGCGTTTTCGGCCGAGCGGTTGAGCCGGTCGGCCTCGTAGACGATGCCCACCTTGCTGCCGCCCGCGCTGGAGCTTTGCATGAGCTGCTGCAACATCCAACGCATGGTGTTGGGGCTGGCCTTGCCCTTGTCGTCCACAATGCGGATCTGGCGGCCCCGACGGGCGGGGCGCAGCACAAAACAGTCTGGGTGCGTCTCGGCCTTGGCGGGGGTCGTCTTCAGCAGCTCGGCCGCCAGCGCCTGGGCCAGCTCCACCAGCGCGGGCATGGAATCCCCGTGCAGGAGCATGGCGTGGGGCAGGCGCCGCCGGGCATGCAGGCGCTCCAGCACCTGGACCGGGCGCGTCTGCCGCAAGGCGGGAGGGAGAGCGCTGGAGAGGGCCATCGTCGTCTACACCACGCGGTCGCGGAGGGCGCGCCAGATGGTTTCCTCGACTTCCGCGCGCTGGGGCTGGCCGTCGACGATGATGAAGCGCTCAGGCATGGCCTTGGCGAGCATCAGGTAGCCGTTGCGCACCTTCTGGTAAAACTCGATGTTTTCCTGCTCCATGCGGTCGGAGAGGTCGCTGACGCGCGACTTGATGCGTTCGAAGCCCAGCTCGGCCGGCACATCGATCACCACCGTCACGTCGGGCTCCACATCGCCCACCGCAAATTCGTTGATCAGCTTCACCGGCTCCGAGGCGATCTGGCGAGCGATGCCTTGATAGACGGTCGTCGAATCCATGAAGCGGTCGCACAAGACGATGCAGCCGCGCTCGAGCGCGGGGGTGATCAGCTCGCGCACGAGCTGGGCCCGGCTGGCGGCAAAGAGCAGCAGCTCGGCCTCCGGCGTCATGTTCGACGACGAATCGTTGTGCATCAGGATCTGGCGAATCTCTTCGCCGATGCGCGTGCCGCCTGGCTCGCGCGTCACCACGACTTCGTAGCCCGCATCTTCGAAGCGGTTGGCAATGCGGCTGATCTGGGTCGACTTCCCGCTGCCCTCCGAGCCTTCGAAGGTGATCAGGTAGCCGCGTGTATCATCATTCTCTTTCGGCATGGTAACAGTGAGGGGAGAGGTTGAGGATTTCCCGGGGACGCGGCAAACCCAATCACGTTGCGTGCCTGTTTGTAGTCGGCAGCCCACGCGCTTGGCAAGCCCCGCCCGCCTCTCACGACTTGCGTAAAATAATTTGCGAAATATTTGTCGTTTATTCTCGACAATCTCATTGGATTCGCCGATTACTATTTACGAATTACAAATCGCCACTAAAATGTCTTCCATGTCCATCACCACTTTACCTTCCGTAGTCCCGACCGCCCGCGAACTCAACTTGCCGGTGAAGTCCGCCGGCTGGAAGGTGTGGGCTTTGCACGACGGCTGGATGGAGGTGCCGGTGAATAGCTTCATCGCCCCCCGTACCGCCAGTAGCGAAGAGGTCCAGGATGCCCTGGCCGAGATCGACCAGGCTGGCGACACGCTGCGCCTGCCGGTGCTCGCCCTGCTGATCCAGACCGCAGACGACCTGGTATTGGTCGACGCCGGCTGTGGCCGCGACCGCACCGCCTACCCGCTGGCCGGCCACCTGGTCAAGAGCCTGCGCTCGGCTGGCTTCCAGCCCCAGCAGGTCACCAAGCTGATCCTCACCCACGCCCACCTCGACCATACGGGTGGCTTGGTAGACGGCGAAGGCCGCGCGCTCTTCCCCCATGCCACGGTGTTCCTGCACGAAGCCGAAGCCGCCCACTGGCAAGAGCTGATCGCCCAGGAGCACGTCGCGGCCGACCAGCAGGTGACGATCGACGCTTTGAGCGAGATCTGGCAAGCCATCGAAGGCAACCTCGTGATCTGCCGCTCGTGGGACGAAGCCCTGCCCGGCATGCAACTGGTGCCCCTGCCCGGCCACACGCCCGGCCACTGCGCCGTGCAACTGAAGGTGAATGGCAAGCCCGTGCTCTTCCACCTGTCGGACCTCACGCTGCACCAGCACATTTACCTGGCCAACCCGCACTGGGACTTCCTCCTCGACCTCGACCACGAAGAGGCCATCGAGACCCGCTACGAGACGTTGCACCAGCTGGCCGAAACCGGCATGCCCGTCTTCGGCACCCACTTCCCCTACCCGGGTCTGGGCCGCGTGAAGCAAAAGGACGACGCCTTTGCCTGGGCTCCCCTCGAAGCTTAAGCGAGTCAAGTTCGCGCCTTTCCCTTTCAAGCACCGCCCGCCAGCGGTGCTTTCTTTTTGCATCGTGGCTTTGAGCGAGCAGGATCCGATAGGTGGCGGCCAGTCTTTTGTGATTGATAACAAGCAGCTTGCACTACGTCAGCGTTTCGCGCTTTTGCTGGAAGGTGCAGCGGGTATGCTGAGGAGGTGCGGTTTTTTGCGTCTGAATTCGTCAACAACTACGCGACCTACTCCTTCGGCTACTGCGAATATGCGCAATGGGAGCCGGGGGACGATCTTGAGCCGATCTATGCGCGCGGCTACCTGCCCTATTCGGGCGACCCGGGTGAGCCTCGCCACCTCTTTTACAAGTGCCGGAGCCTGCGGGTAAATACCGCTGAATTTGGCTTCGACAAGAAGCGACGCTACCACCAGCGGCGGCTCGACGAGCTAGGCCCGGTATTCTCGCTGCACGAAAAGGACGCCTACTTGGCCGCCCACCAGGTGCAACTGGAGGTCGACGCGTTGCAGTGGATCGATCAGCGTTTCGACCAGGCCTACCTCACGCCCGAGCGTCTGCGCTACATCCTCGCCAAGCCTTACCTGAACCGGATCGCGGAGGTGCGGCTGGAGGGCAAGGTGGTGGCCTACGCGCTGCTCGTGGCGTGGTCGCAGGGGGTGCACTACTGGTATTCGTTTTACGACAGCGCGGTGGTCACGGAGCTTTCGCTGGGCAAATGGTTGATGGGCCGCACGCTGGAATGGGCCCAGGAGCAAGCCGTCCCTTACGTCTATCTCGGCACGGCCTACCGCCAGAAGAGCGCCTACAAGAGCCAGGGCACGCGCGGCGCCTACTTCTTCGACGGGGCCGACTGGCTCGCCGACAAGGACCGCCTCAAGCAGCTCCAGCTCCGCGACGAACGCCTTGCCCTCCCCGAAGCCGACCTCTTCAAGCGCGGAATCGACCCGCAGGAGTTGTGAGGATGGCAGGCGAGGCTAGCTCCACGTGAGGCCGGTTTTTTGCGCCGCTTCCTGTACCAATTCATTGGCTCCAGTCCACTGCATCGGCCGAAATCGTCCCCTGAGATGAATGCATCTGGTAGAAGCAGAGCCTGAAGCTCAGACGCTGGACTTGAGCCCACTCTACGAACCGCGTGCGGAGGAGACTGGATTCATATAGGCCGGAGTCGTCCCAACCGACGCGGCGCAGGTTCAGGATCTTCCAACCCGACCAACACACCGGAGCAGCAGCAGCCAGCAGGTTTCCCCATGACGGCAGATTCCACGCCGGCCGGAAGTAATTCCAGAACACCCATACCGCAAGGCAGCACAGCAAGATCTCACGGATGATCCCGACGACTGCCAAGAGAAGCTCCGGAGCGCACCAGCGTTTGCCGTTTTTCAGCTGCGGAGGTCGATTAAAAGCAGACCGCCGTCCCAATAGAAATTGGGTTCCCACAAGAATCACGATCATGCTCAGGATCAGAACGTCGCTCATGAAGACTTAGGTATAGCGGTGCTTTCATCCAGGAATCAACCGCGCGGTGCGTCGGCTTCGCCCACCCCTAGCGTTTCCCTCCGTATTTTCCGCTATCTAGGTAATTTACCCTTTCATTTGGATGACCGCTGGCTAAGCTGGCGGGCGCATGGCAGGTTGGCGCAGCATCTATAGCACCTGGGGCTTCCACGATGAGTTGGGAGACCGCGTGGCGCTGACCGAGGAGCTGGCGCGGCAGGCCCTGCAGTCGCTCAAGAGCTGGCGGGCACAGGGGCTCGAAATGGAGGTGTTTGCGCTCGACGGCTTCTGGTTCGATCAAGAGCTGGGCTTCGAGCACGCCAACCGGCTCTACTGGCTCACGCCGATGCAGGATTTTCTGCAGGAGGTGCGGCAGGCGGGATTTACGCCCGGGCTCTGGTTTTCTACCAGCGGGGCGTGGCTCAAAGTGCCCGAGTGGCAGGAGAGCCTGAGCGCCGACCACTGGCATTACTCCTTGATCGAGGGCCCTTTTGCGGACGCGCTGGAGCAGGCCTTGCTCAACGCGGCGAGCAACTGGGGCGTGCGCTGCTTCAAATTTGACTACGCCCGACTGGGGGCCGACGTGTCGGGGAGCAGTCGCAGCCCGCGCGAGGCCTACCGGCTGGGGCTCGACCGCTTCCGCACCATGATCCGCCGCCTGCGGCAGGCCTGCCCCGACGTCTGCCTGATCGGGCAAAATGGCTTTACGCGCGACCGGCAACACGAGCGGCACGGTTGGCCGCACGCCCCGGCCCTCGATCCGGCCCTGCTGGAGCTATTCGACGCGCTCTGCCCCGGCGACCCTCATCTGGGCGACCTGCCTGCGACCGCCGCCACGCGCAGCCTCGACCTTTTTGTCGACCGCGGCACCTGGCAATTGCATCAGGCCGGGGTGCCATGGCATCGCGTGGCCGACCACGGGAAGCTGATCGGCATGACCAATACGGCCTCCTATCGCGGCACGACGGGCCTCCTGCGCAGCCACCTGGCCCAGCTCGCGCGCGGCAGCCGTTGCGATGCTTTTTCCGGCGACCCTACCCTGCTCCAGCCCAGCGACGTGAAGTGCCTGCGGGATTCGCGCGCCTGGTTTGTCGAGGCTTGGAGCCGGGGGCTGGAGACACGTTACCTGGGCGACGGCGAGCCCACGGTGGCCCCTTGGCACGGCTGGCTTACCGGCGGGGCTCAAGCGGGTCTGCTCTACCTGGTTAACCCGCGCCTGCGCCCGCAGTTGATCGAGCTGACGCTGCCCGACCTTGCCGCCGCTCACGTGCTTTTCTCGGACAGCATCCTGCCCCCGCCGCTCCAGCACACCGAAGACCGCTTGCTGATCGAGCTGGGGCCGGAGCAAATGGCGCTGATCGGGCTGGGCGACTTTGCAGACATGCGGGCCTTGCGCTCGCAGATCGACCCGCCCCTGCCCCGCGATGTGCGGCTGGTGCCGATGCAGTTTCGCCGGAGCGCCTACGGGCTGGAGGGTCGGCTGGAGCAGCCCCTGCCCAAGGGCTTCGACCTGCTGGTGATCGCGCGCGCCTGGGAGGGCGATACGGAAGACCTCCACCCGCTGCGCCCGCGCGGCTTCGGCGCCCAGAATACCCGGATCGACGGCGCTGACCGCCCGAAGGCCCACCAGGTGCTGACCATTTCCCTCGAAGACCTGCAGGGTCGGTCTACGCCCGTGCAGGAGGTACCCTCCGCCCCCACCTGGGCCGACATCACCTGGGTCGCACGCCGCTTTCCAAACCCGGCGGTGCCGGCTACCGTCCGCATCACCTGGAATGTCGAGCCTTGCACGCGCCTGACGGCCGAGGCCTACGCGGTGCGGTTTTAAGCTCTGCTAAAATCTCACCGCAACGTGGGCTCGCGGCTTGCTTTTGAGAATTAGCCTCATTAAGTTTGCCTCATGTATTCAATGGACGAGCGCACGCTGAGCAGTGCGGTTCCGGCCACGATTGTGCCATATGGGGATCAGGTGACGATCCCCGAAGGCACGCGCGTGACGATCACCCACCGACTCGGCGGCAACTTCACGGTGACTTGGGAAGGCGGTATGGCCCAGATCAACGGCAAGTATGCCGAGGCCTTGGGTGAAGAGACGCCCGAACACGCCAAGCAGAGCGACAAGGGTGACGACCACGAAGGCCCGCCCAGCGAAGACTCCCTCTGGGAGGCCCTGCGCGCGGTGTTCGACCCGGAAATCCCGGTCAACATCGTCGATCTCGGGCTGGTCTACACGCTGGAGACGGTCAAGGACGAAGCCGCCGACGCCTACGACGTGCAAATGGCGATGACCCTCACGGCCCCCGGCTGCGGCATGGGCCCGGCCATCGCGCAGGACGCCAAGTACAAGCTCGAGGGCGTGCCCGGGGTCCGCGAAGCGACGGTCGACATTGTCTGGGACCCGCCGTGGAATCAGGACATGATCAGCGAGACCGGCAAGATGGAGCTGGGCTTGCTGTAACCTACCCTTCCATCTCTTTGCGACGCTCGTGCCTCTTCGGTCCGGGCGTTTTTTTTGTGCACGCCTACCGCTTCAGACCCTGCTGGTAGGCCTTCTGGATATCGGCCAGGCTGGCGCGGCGCGGATTGGCTCGTGGGGCGCGCTGTTGCTTGGTCGCCTCCAGCAGCAGCTTCTCGTTTTCCTTGTCGATCAGAAAGATGCGCATCAGGAGCTGCTCCAGCTTCTGCTTTTGCTGGCGGAGCTGGTTGGTGCGCTCTTCGGGGCGCAGCTGGAGGTTCTTGATCGCGTCGAGGCTTTCCCCAAGCTGGGGCAGCAGGCGCTGTTTGGCCTCGACGATCTCGGGCGAAGGCTCGCGGTTGTCCCGCAAAAACTGATTTTCCTGCTGCAGTAGCTCCAGGATTTCCTGGCACAGCCCGGCATGCCGTTCGAAGGTTTCGCGCGCACTCATGAGGGCTTGATTAAAGGGCCCAAGTCCTGCGGCGCAAGCTGGTCGACCTGGCGATTGAAATTGTCGCGCCATTGGAGGTGGTCGAGGCGGGTTTGCGCGCGCTGGCGCAGCTCGGAAAAGCGCTGTCGCGTCTCCGTGTCGGGCTGGGCCTCGACGAGGCTGGAAGTCTGGTCGAGCAAGCGGGCGTAGATCTCGATCGCCTTGGCGTCCTGCTGCTGGCGCTCCAGGCAAAGTCCAATCTGGTAGACGATGGGCCAGCGCCACTCGGGGTCTTCGCTCATGCTGAGCAGAGCGTGATAAATGCGGTGCGCGCCCTCGTAGTCCTTCGACTCGTAGAGGTCGTTGGCGAGCTGGTTGCCGATGGTCTTGAGCCAGTAGCCCCAGAGGCTGTCATCGACCGGCCGAAGCTCGGTGCCGAGGATCTTCAGGGTTTCGCGGCGGGCGAGGTCGCGGTCGCCCAGCATGTAGTAGGCACGCGCGAGCAGGAAGCGGCTGTCGGCCAGGAAATCGCTTTGCGGAAACTCCTCGGAAAAGGTGCGCAACTCGCGCACGACGAGCGTATAATTGCCGAGCAGGAGGTCGGCATAGGCCTGCTTGAGCCGCGCTTCGGCCTGGATTTTCGGGCTCTTGGAAACGCGCTGCAGGCGTTGGTAAAATTCGGCCGCGCGGGTGTAGTCGCCCTTTTGGTAATACGTTTCGGCAATCTCGTATTGGGCCATCTCGGAGAGGCGGCGGTAGGAGTCGACGCGCTCTTCGGGGATGTAGAACGAGATTTGCAGGACGGAGAAAAAGCTGTCGATCGCTAGCTTGTAGTTCTCGTAGCGGCGGTAGAGCATACCGAGGCGCAGGCGCACTTCCGGCACGCGCGGGTCTTGCTCGAAGCGACGGACGAAGCGCTCGTAGACGGAGATCGTCTTCAGGTATTGCTGCGTCTCGGTGTAAAAATTGGCCAGTTCGAGGTAGATCTCCGGCTTGTAGCGGTCGGGCGTCTCCTGCAGCAGCTGGAGGTAGAGTTTTTCCGCCTGCGGGAGCTGGCCGATGGTCTTTTGCACCCAGGCCGAGCGCTCCAGCGCCTGCAGCTTGGGGTCCACCGAGACCGGCTCGAAATCGCGCAAAACGGTGTTGGAGCTGCCTTCGTCTTCAAGCAGCAAACGCTCCAGCGTATCGACATCGACCAGCGAGGGCATCGGGTCGCGCGGCGGGCGGGCGGGCAAGGCGACTTCGGGCGTGTGCCCGTGGTGGGCATCGCTCATCCCGTGGTCCGACGCGGCATGCGCATCATGATCGTCGTGGGCGGGCGCGGCATGCGCCTCGTGCTGCTGGGCCGCCATCGCCTGTGACAAGGGCAGCGGCTCCGGCACATGCGAGTCATGAGCGCCGTGCGAAGAAGCAGGCTCCGGCGCATGGGCGACAGGTCCGGGCGTGGGCGTATGATGGTCGTCTACCTCCGCCACGTGATGCTCGTCCGCATGGTCTTCATGCAAAACGGGAGGCGGTGGCGCAAAGGGATCGTAAGGGGCTGCTGGCGCCGGCTCGTGGTGCGGCTCCTCATGTGCGACCACGGGAGCGGCGGGCGCGGGGGCCGGGTCGTGATGCTCTTCGAGAGCGGGTGCGGCAACTGAAGCCGGGGCCGCATGGCCAGGCGCAGAGGCGGAATGGCTGGGCTCAGCGTGCTCGGCCGCGGGCTCCGGAGCGACTTCTTCGGCGTAGGAGAGCCACTGGGGCTGCGCCGGGTCTGCCATTACCACCGGGGCATCACCAAACGTAGGGACTACCGGCGCGGGCTCTTCGCGGGGCGCAGCAGGCTCCGCGACGGGTGCGGGGGGCGGGGCTTCGACGACGAGCGGCTTTTCCACCGGTGCGGGCTCCGCCGGTTTTTCTGCCACTACGGGCGCGGGTGCAGGCGGCTCTTCCACCACTACCTCGGCGACGGGTTCGGCTGGCGCGGCGGGCGTCTCCACCACTGGCTCGACCGGGGCAGGCGGCGTCTCGCGCGGGGCCGGGGCGGCGGGGCGCGGAGCGGGCCTTACTTCGGCAGCCGGGGCCGTTTGAGGCGGCGGCTCGGCTTCGCGGACGCGGGCGGCACCGCTCATACGCGGGCCAGCCGCCCAGGAAAGACTACACAGCAGGAAGGCCCAACTGGCGGTACGAAGTACGATCTTGCAAGCAATATGCCCCATGTGCTGCTTCCCCAGCGGCCGAAATACCGGAAAATTAAGGAATGACCCGGTAACGCGCGCTGCCTTCGCTACGGCCCGGCGGCACCAATCGCGGCGTATCCACCCCCGAACCGGCTTCACCCGGCAGGCGGAACGGCACCTTGGCTTCGCCTTCGCGTAGCTGCTTCTCGAAGAGAATGAGGTATTCGTTGGAAACGTCGAGCGTATCCACCCCCGGCTCGACCGTTTGGGGCGCAGCGGCAGCCGTCGAGCCACCACCCGCTGAAGAAATGGTAATACCATCGAGCGGCAAGATGGGCGAACCGGGCGGCTGGCTGGAAACAGGCGCGGCCACCATGGGGTCCACCGAGACGCCTGTTTCGGCTTCGAGGGCGGCCAGGGCTTCGGCCTTTGCGGCTTCGCGCTCCTGATGCTTCTTCAACGCGATGGCCTCGTGGTCGACCCATTCGGGTGGGGTCAGCAGATCGGTCCGGTCGGCAGGCGGGGTGTAGGGCTCGAAGCGCATCCCCACCGGCTCTACCACCTGCAGATACGGATGGTTGCCCCACAGCCAGAAGTTGCCTTCGCGGCGCTTGGAACCGGTGATTTGCTCGGCCGGCATCGAAACGGCCGGGCCCATGAAGCGGATGTCCGGCCCGGTGTCTTCTGCCTCACGCTGGTAGCGGGGGCCGGCTTCACCGGCAAACAAGCCCGGCGCCACCAGCATCGACGCCAGGGTGACGAGGCGGCGACGGTCACGCCCCGGCAAGAGGCGGCGGAAGTGGCAGGCTGAGACTTGCATTTGCGGTGTAAATCGACTTCCCCCAGAAGGTCTTTAACAAATCTGTATCTTTGGGATGCGCTTTACCTCAGCAGGGATTTGTTGCATTTTTGCCCTCAAGCCTTTGTCTCCGGCACAAACATGCCTGTTTCCCACACCCGCCATCCGCTTTCCGTCCTGATCGTAGAAGACGATGCCTCCTCACGTGAAGTGTTCGGGGCCTTCGTCAAGCTTGCGGGGCACAACCTCATCGCGGCCGTACCACTGGCAGAAGAGGCGCTCGACATCGTACAACAAGTGCAAGTCGATATTGTGGTGATGGATATCGTGCTCGTGGGCGGGATGGATGGCATCGAGGCCGGGGACCGCCTGCGCCGCGAGCACAATGTGCCAATCATCTACGTCAGCGGCATGTCCGACGAAGACCGCGTGACACGCGCCCTCGCGACCGACCCCGGCTCTTACCTCGTGAAGCCCGTTTCGCAGCGCGAGCTGGCCATCGCGCTGGAGCTGGCAGTCAACCGTCACCGCCTCGAACAGGACCGCATCCAGCGCGAGGTGCGCCTGCGGGCCGTGCTGGAAGCCTTGCCCACGGCCGTGCTGCACTACGAGGAAGGCAGCGGAATCGTCTTTGCCAACGCCGCCGCCGTGCGCCTGCTGGGCGAGCCCAATGAACAACTGGTGGGCAAGGAAGTGGGGCCCGTCCTGGAGCTGTATACGCTGCACGAGCATCGCCCGGTCGATTTCTTCGAATCGTTCAAGCTCGACCGCACCAACCCGCGCCATTACCTGCTGCAGAGCCGACAGCGGCATCGCCACATCGTGCGCATCCACCGCCGGTCGATGCCCTATGGCGACCACGCTTCGGGCGAAGTGGTGCTGATCGAAGACCAGACGACCAATTACCAGTCGGAGCAGCAGATCACCCTCCTGGCCTCCGCCATCGAACACCTGGAGGAAGGCGTGCTCGTCGTGCGCCACTCGGTGCAGCACGAGGCGCTGGAAGTGGTCTACACCAACCCTGCCAGCGAACGTATCACCCGCCGTCGCCGGAGCGAGCTGCTCGAAACCGGCCTCGAACTGATCCTCGACCGCTCGCGCCTGAGCGACCTGACCCGCGCCCTCCAGCGCACAGAGGAAGAGAACACGGGCTTCAGCCGCCGCTACACCCTCACCCGGCCCGACGGCTCTACTTATTACGCCGAGCTGGCGGGCTCGAAGATCACCACCCGGGAGCGCCTGCAGCGCTACTACGTGCTGATCCTGCGCGACCTGACTTACCAGCAGCTGGTGGAAGACAACCTGCAACACGCCCTGCGCATGGAGACGGTCGCGCAACTGGCGCAGGGGGTAGCCCACCAGTTCAACAACATCATCGCGATCATCAGCGGCATCTCTCAGCTGCTCAAATACAGCAACCCGCCGGAAAGCGACGTGGCACAAAAGGCCGACAAGATCCTCGAGACCAGCCGCCGCGGGGCCGCCGTCGTCTCGCAACTGATGACGTTTTCGCTCAACGACCCGCACCACCGCGAGCGCCTCGACCTGGCCACGCTCGTGCGCGAGGTGGAGCCGCTCATCCGTCTGCTCTTGCCCGAGCAGATCCAGCTCCGCTTCAGCCTGCCCACGGATTCGCTTGAAATCGAGGGCAACGCCTCCCAGATCGAGCAAGTATTGCTGCACCTGGCCTGCAACGCCCGCGACGCCATCGGCTCCAGCCGGGGCCGCGTCAACTTCGAGGTGCAGGAGCTGGTCGTCGAGGCGGAAGACTTCCGCACCGCGATCCTGCCGCCCCCGCCGGGCCGCTACGCCTGCCTTAAGGTCGACGACGACGGCTGCGGCATCCCGGCAGAGAAGCACCAGGAGATCTTCCACCCCTTCTACTCCGGCCACGCGCGGGAAGACCGCATGGGCCTCGGCCTGAGCACCGCCTACACGCTCATGCAGTCGCAGGGCGGCGGCATCGCGGTCGACTCGGCCCCGGGCGAAGGCGCGCGCTTCGTGCTGTTCTTCCCCGTCACGGCGGAAGCCAAAAGCGAGCCCGCCAAAAAGGAAGAGCGGGCGCAGACCTTCAAGGTGCCCCCCGTGCGCGCCCTCCCGCCCCGCGACCCTTCGCGCCCCAGCCATGTGCTGATGGTCGACGATGGCGACCTGGCCTTACGCGCCGCCCACACCGCCATGCTCGCCCGTGGCGCCAAGCTCTCGTATTTCACCCCCGAATCCGATTTCGACAAGGTGAAGGAGATCGCCGCCGGCCAGGATCTGCTCTTGCTGCCCTACCGGATCTTTACCGAGATCAGCGACGACGTGCAGGAAGCCCTCGAAGCCAACGACCACCTGCAACTGGTCGTGATCGCGCGCCGCGACGAAATGGACGCCGCCAAGGCCCACCTGCCCAAGCGTGCGCTCCTGCTCCCCCGCCCCTTCCCGCTGCGTCAACTGCTCGAAATCGCGCGGCTCGGGTGAGGGCCGAAAAGGGCGCTGTGCATAAGTTGCAGGGCCATCTGGGCAAATGCGCTTGCGCTGATGCACGGCCTTCGGCATCACAGCCTTACCATGATTCAGCGCCTTTTCGTGGAGAAACGGCCCGCGCTTCGCCAGGAAGCGCAACATTTGCGGGACGACTTGCGTTCCCTCCTGGGCCTCAAGGGCCTTGAGGAGGTGCGCCTGCTGCTGCGCTATGATGTCGAGGGCGTGCCCGCCGACAAGTGGGAGGCCATCAAGTGGACCGTCTTTGCCGAACCGCCGGTGGACGATATCCACGAAGACGCCGCCCCGCTGCCCGAAAAGGCGCACGTGATCGCCGTCGAGTTCCTGCCCGGCCAGTTCGACCAACGCGCCGAGAGTGCCGCCCAGTGCATCCAGATCATCGCCGGGCATCGTCCGCTCATCGCCACCGCCACGCTGTATGTGTTGACGGGCGATCTCTCCGCCGACGACCTCGCCGCCGCCCGCCGCTACCTCATCAACCCGGTCGACAGCCGCGAAGCTTCGCTCGACCGCCCGGAGACGCTGGAGTCCAACATCCCGGCCCCGCGCCCCGTGCCCGTGCTCGCAGGCTTTATCGGCCACGACGACAAGGCGCTGGAGGCCCTCCGCCGCGATCAGGGCCTCGCCATGACGCTGGACGACCTGCGCCACACGCAGGCCTATTTCCGCGAGCAGGAGCAGCGCGACCCGTCGTTGACCGAGCTGAAGCTGCTCGACACTTACTGGAGCGACCACTGCCGCCACACCACCTTCCTCACCGAGATCACCAAGGCCGAGTTTGAGGAAAGCCCGCTGACCAAGCCGATCCAGCAGGTGTGGGAGACTTACACGACCCTGCGCTCGAGCCTCTATCTGGAGCGGCAGGCCGACAAGCCGATCTGCCTGATGGATCTGGCGACGATCGGCCTTAAGCAGCTCCGCCAGCGCGGCCAGCTCGACGATCTGGAAGCCTCGGAGGAGATCAACGCCGCGAGCATCATCGTGCCGGTCAAGATCCGCCGCAACGAGCCCTTCCCGCCCCCGGCCCCCGAGACCTGCCCCACCGGCAGCAAGGCCGCCGAGCCCGCCCAGGCCACCGGCACCGGCCACGCCAAGGTCGAGGAGCGCGTCGAAGAGTGGCTCGTGATGTTCAAGAACGAGACGCACAACCACCCGACCGAGATCGAACCGTTTGGCGGTGCCGCCACCTGCCTCGGCGGTTGCATCCGTGATCCCCTCTCCGGTCGCGCCTACGTCTACCAGGCGATGCGTGTAACGGGTGCCGCCGACCCGCGCCTACCCATCGGCGAGACGCTGGAGGGCAAGCTGCCGCAGCGCCGCATCACGCAGGAAGCCGCCCGCGGCTACAGCAGCTACGGCAACCAGATCGGCCTCGCCACGGGTGCCGTGACCGAGATTTACCACCCCGGCTATGTCGCCAAGCGCCTTGAAATCGGCGCCGTAGTGGGTGCCGCGCCACGTCGCCAAGTGCGCCGCGAGCGCCCGGCCCCGGGCGACATCATCCTGCTCGTCGGTGGCCGCACCGGCCGCGACGGCATCGGCGGTGCCACCGGCTCTTCCAAGGAGCACAACACCCAGGCGCTCGAAAACAGCGCCGAGGTGCAAAAGGGCGACGCCCCGACCGAGCGCAAGCTGCAGCGACTCTTCCGTCGCCCCCGCGCGGCGCACATGATCAAGCGCTGCAACGACTTTGGCGCAGGCGGCGTGTCCGTCGCCATTGGCGAGCTGGCCCCCAGCCTGCGCATCAACCTCGACGCGGTGCCCAAGAAATACGCCGGCCTCGACGGTACTGAGCTTGCGATCAGCGAAAGCCAGGAGCGTATGGCCGTGGTGCTCGCCCCGGAAGACGTGGAAGCCTTTGCCCAGCTCGCCGCCGAAGAAAACCTCGAAGCGAGCCAGGTGGCGGAAGTCACCGACACGGGCCGGCTGGAGATGTTCTGGCAAGGCGAGCGTATCGTGAACCTCGACCGCGAGTTCCTCGATACCAACGGCTGCCGCCAGGAGACGACCGCCCGCGTGACCGCCCCGCAAGGTGAGCCCACCTTCCGCCCTGCCCTGCCCGAAGGCCTGAGCCTCGCCGAGCGCTGGCAGCAGGTGCTGCAAGACCTCAACGTGTGCTCGCAAAAGGGCCTGATGGAACGTTTTGACGGCAGCATCGGCGCTGGCACGGTCCTGTTCCCCTTTGGCGGCGCGCACGAGCTGACGGCCCCCGAAGCGATGGCCGCCAAGGTGCCCCTCGCCGCCGGCGGCATCGAGCCGGGTGAAGAGCTGGACGACGTGCCGGTGGTCGAAGACACCGCCACCGCCACGCTGATGAGCCACGGCTACAACCCGTATCTTTCGAGCTGGAGCCCCTTCCACGGCGCCGTATATGCCGTGCTGGAATCGGTCGCCCGCATCGTGGCTGCCGGTGGCCAGCGCGACCGCGTGCGCCTGACCCTGCAGGAATACTTCGAGCGCCTGCGCGAATCGCCCGAGCGCTGGGGCAAGCCCTTGGCCGCCCTGCTCGGAGCCCTCCACGCCCAACTGGAGCTGGAAACGGCCGCGATTGGCGGCAAGGACAGCATGTCGGGCAGCTTCCACGATCTGGATGTACCGCCGACGCTGGTCTCCTTTGCCCTCGCCCCGGTGGATGTCGAGCGCGTGATCTCACCCGAGTTCAAGCGCGCCGGCAGCCGCGTAATCCGGGTGCAGGTGCCCAAGAACGCCGCCTACCTGCCCGATTTTGAGGCCCTGCGTGCCCGTTACGACCGCGTGAGCGAGTTGATCGGTGCCGGTCAGGTGCTCTCCGCCATCAGCGTGAAGGCCGGTGGCTTGATCGAAGCGGTGACGAAGATGACGCTGGGCAACTTCGTAGGCTTTGCCTTCGATGCTGCCATCGCCGAAGCCGAACTGCTCCAGCCCGACTACGGTGCGCTGTTGCTGGAAGTAACCGCCGGAGCTGACCTGCGCGACTTGCCGCACACCGTGCTGGGCGAAACGCTCGAAGCCGCCGAAATCCACGCCGCCGGCACCGTTTTGCCCTTGGCGCAGCTCCGCAGCTGGTGGGAAGAGCCGCTGGAAAAGATCTTCCCGGTGGAAGCCCCGGCGCGCGAAGGCCGCCCGCAGGAGCAGCGCTTTGCCCCTCGCGAGCGTCATCGCCCGAAGACCAAGGTGGCCAAGCCGCGCGTCTTCATCCCCGTCTTCCCGGGGACGAACTGCGAATACGATACCGCTCGTGCGTTTGCCCGGGCCGGCGCGATCCCGCAGGTCGAAATCTTCCGCAACCTGACCGACGCCGATGTGGCCGGTTCGCTGGAGCGCATCGTGCGCCGCCTCGACCAGTGCCAGATCCTCGTCTTGCCAGGCGGCTTCAGCGCGGGTGACGAACCGGCCGGTAGCGGCAAGTTCATCGCCTCCGTCTTCCGCCAGGCTGCCGTCAAGGATGCCACGCACCGCTTGTTGCACGAGCGCGACGGCCTCGCGCTGGGTATCTGCAACGGCTTCCAGGCCATGGTGAAGCTGGGCCTGCTGCCCTTTGGCGAAATCCGAGACCTGCAGCCGGGCGACCCGACGCTGACTTACAACTGGATCGGTCGCCACATGTCGCGCTACGCCCGCACCCGCGTGCTCTCGACCAAGAGCCCGTGGCTGGCGCATTGCCGACTGGGCGAAGAGCACATGATCCCGATCTCGCACGGCGAAGGCTGCTTCGAGGCCAGCACCGAGGCCCTGCAAACCCTGTGGGCCAACGACCAGGTGGCCACGCAGTACATCGACGCCGAGGGTCGCGCGACCTACGACCCGCGTCACAACCCCAACGGCTCGATTCACGCCATCGAGGGCATCACCAGCCCTTGCGGTCGCGTGCTGGGTAAAATGGGCCATAGTGAGCGGGTGGGACCGTTTGTGGGGGTCAACGTGCCGGGCAACCACTATCAGCCGCTCTTCGAGGCCGGGGTGCAATATTTCCATTAATGGCGGCATTCACCCCCGCTTTGTTGTAAGTTCCACACATGCCTCCCGAAGTCGCCAATGCCGTTTTGCTGTTCATCGTCTTGCTGATCAGCATTGCACTGCACGAATATGGTCACGCCAAGGTCGCCGACCTGATGGGCAATTACCTGCCCCGTCAGCAAGGGCGCGTGACGCTCAACCCGATGGCCCACCTGGATCCCATCGGGTCGTTCGTGATCCCCGGCATCAACATCTTCGCGCAGATCATGTCGCCCGGCGCCCCCGTCATGCTTGGCTGGGGCAAGCCGGTCGTCTACGATGGGCGGGCCTTCGACCGCCTCCCTAACCCTGTGCGCCGCGAACTGCTGACGGTCGCCGCCGGCCCCGGCATGAACCTGGTGCAGGCCTTCGTCGGCGCATTGATTCTAGCGGGAGCTGCCTTCTGGGCCCCCTTGGCAGACCTTGGAATCATGGTGATTCAGGTCAACTGCGCCCTCTTCGTCTTCAACCTGATGCCGATTCCGCCGCTCGACGGTTCGCACTTTGTGCGGCACATTTTCGGCATCTCGCGCGAGACTATGGCGCAGATGGCGATGCCTGGCCTCATTCTGCTGATCGTGCTGATCAATATTCCGCAAGGGCAGATGCTCTACACGAGGCCGATCATCATGCTAATGCAGCCCTTCGTGTGGCTGGGAGGGACGCTTTACACGCTCTTCCTGCCCTAGACGCATATGGGCGGCCGACACCTCGTTTTCTTAAGGCGTTGGTGGGCATTGCTCGGCTGCCTGTGCATGGCGACGGGCGGATTTGGACAGGCAACCGATCCCGGGGCGGAACTCGCCGCCGCCTGGGCGCAACGCCGGGTGCCCGATGTGGCCGCCTTTCCCGCTGGCAGCCAACCGTGGGCGCTGGCCCGCATCTGGCAGGCGCAGTGGGGGCCGCAAGGCGTCGAGCCGGGCCAACTCGAGCTCTGGGCCGCACAGTCCGAGCCGGGGCCGTTGAGAGACTATTTGTGGCGCATTGGCGTGGCCACCTACCTGCAGCGAGGCGACGTGGCCGCCGCGGATCGCCTTTTGCAGCAGACGCCCCCGCCCCCCGCCCGCCTCGACCCACTGGGAGACCTTTACCTGCGGCTGGCCGTGGCTCAGGCCTGGCTGGGGCAACATGAACCGGCGGCAGCCCGCAGGCACTTGGCCACCTTTCCCTTGGAAGATTGGGAGCGTCTGCTGATGCAAGCGGAGGCCGAGGCCGCCCTCGCCTTGCCCTTGCAAGAGACGAGCTGGGAGGCCGCCGTGATCCGCTGGCGGCGGGAAATGGGCGAGCAGCGCGTTCAGGCCCGGGCGATCGACCGCCAGCTCGTCACCGCCTGGCTGGAGACTTACGCCCGCCTTTGCCTCACCCAAGGTGAGGCCGAGCGCGCGGCGATGTTGGCAGAGGTCGCGTCTTACCAGCCCGGGCTGACGCCTTCGCGGCAAGAGGCCCTACACTTCCTCCGGCTGCTGGCGGAGCGGGAGAGTGCGGAGGACATGGCCGATCGCCGCCTGCTGCAGCAGTATCTCGATCTTTTTCCCGCCTCCACGGAGCGCCGCCGCGTGGAGGGCTGGTGGGCGCGCCGCGAGCAGGCAATCGCGCCTGAAGCCGCCCAGCGCGTGCTGGAGCGCCTCTTGCGTGAGAGCCCTGACCACCCAGAGGCAGCGCAATGGCAAAGCTGGCTCGAAGCCCCCTTGCCGCCCGCTCCCTCCAGGTCAGTCGAAGCACCCGCGTCGGCCGATTGGCGGTCCTGGGCGGTCGAATTTCCTGCCGTGACGGTAACTTGGCGCGAGGCCCCGGGGCGGACCGCGCGCGGCAGCCTGCTCGGCTTCTCGCCCCAAGGCGCCCGCGTGGCGCAGACGCTCCCGGCCGGAGAAGTGGTGCGGTATTTCCCAACCCCCTCGCAACTGAAGCTCGACGAGGCGGAAATCCGTGCCCTGCCCCCCGCCGCCCGCCTCGCCTTGCTGAGCGCCGCATGGGCTCTACCCTCCCCGCCTCAGGGCCTCGACGCTCCGAGGCTAGGCCTGGCGGATCTGATGGACTGGCTGGAGCCACAAGACCATGCGGCGGCTTTGGGCCTGCAGCTGGAAGCCCTGACGCGCCTGGCACCCACGGAGGACAACCTCCGCAGCTTGTGGAGCCGCCCGGGGCGGTGGCAAGCGGAGGAGTGGCCGCGGCTGTGGAGTCAGTTCGCCAAATCGCACCCGACTGCAGCGCTGAAGCCTTCGCTCCATCGCCGATGGGCTCAAGCCTTTGGGCCGGACGCCAAAACCTATGCTCAGCGTCACGAGCTTTTTGCGAACGCTTTTTGAGTTTTTTTTACAGGATGGTTATGTAAAAATACTGAGAAGTCTCACGCTGTTTTCCGGTGATACTAAGGTCAATAACGTCCTGAGGGGTCTAATTTGAGGAAAAAACAAAAACAGGTTAGTGTTTTATCCAAAAACACTGTATTCTAGCCGTTATCATCCGACATTTATTTCCACGCCCCTTCCTTCCTTCTCCCCTGCACCCTCTGCATGGACTCACGCGCGGATAATTCCCATTCTGGTCGTCTCCCCGAGGATCTTGATCTCACGTTTCTGAACATAGATCCTCTGCCCACGGCATTGGTAGCGCCGTCTCTTCACTTGCTCCAGGCCAATGAGTCCTGGCTTGGTCTGCTGGGAACGCCCCCCGCAGGCCAAGCCTGGCATCATGCCCTGCGCCCGCAAGATCAGGACCTGCTCCCCGGCTGGGTGGAGCGCGCGAAAAACGACCCCCTCGTGGCTGCGCAGGTCTTTGTCACCACCAAAGCGTTCCCCTCACAGCGCGCCGAGTTGTTCCTGCGCTGGCTGCCCGATTACGGGGTCTACTATGTGCGCCTCGTGCCCGCGCCGGCTTTAACGGACGAGAACGACCAGCTGAAGGCCCATCTCGACTTGATCCACCGCACGCTGGACTACGCCCCCGTCGGCATCGTCCACACCGACCTGCAGGGCCACATGTGGCGCCTCAACCACTGTTTCTGCGAGATGCTGGGCTACTGCGCCGACGATCTGGTGGGCAGGACCTTCAGCGAAATCACTTTCCCGGAAGACCTGCAGGCCGATCTGGCGTTGTTCGAGCAAGTCGTCTCGCGCTCGATCCCCGGCTACAGCATGGAGAAGCGTTACCTCACCCACGATGGGCAGACCTTGTGGGCCGAGCTGACGGTGAGCCTGATCCTGACCTCCCAGGGGGAGCCCTATTGCGTGGTGGCTGTGGTGGAAGACATCACGCGGCGCAAGCACTCCGACACGATGCTGCAGCAGACGGCAGAACAGCTCTCGCGGGCCAATCAGGACCTGCGCGCGGCCCGCGACGAGGCCGAGGTGGCCAACAAGGCCAAGAGCGAATTCCTGGCCGTGATGAGCCATGAGATTCGCACCCCGATGAACGCCATCATCGGCTTTTCGGAGCTGCTGGCCGATGCGGAAGACCAGGAGGAGCGGGCCGAATACGTGCGCCACATCCAGCAGAACGGCAGCCTGCTGCTCACCCTGATCAACAGCATCCTCGACTACTCGAAGATCAGCAGCGGCAACCTCCAACTCCACTTCGAGCCGGCCGACCTGAATCTCGTCTTGCACGACGTCACCGCCAGCTATGCGCGCGAGGCCTCGCTCAAGGGCATCAAATTCCTCCGCGAATGGCGCAACGACGAGTGGCCGCAAATCGAGATCGACGTGCTCCGCTTTAGTCAAGTGCTGCACAACCTGCTCAGCAACGCGCTCAAATTCACCTCCCGCGGCATGATCAGCGTCGAGGCCCACCTGCAGCCGCAGCCCCACGGGCAGCACATGCTGGAGGTGCGCGTGGCCGACACCGGGGCAGGCATCCCCCGCGAGCAGCAGGAGAAGATTTTCGAGCCCTTCCGCCAGGCCGACAGCAGTATCCGTCGCCGCTACGGCGGCACGGGCCTCGGCCTCGCCATCAGCCGCCGACTGCTCGACCATCTGGGCGGGCAAGTGCGCTGCGAAAGCCAGGTAGGCCATGGCACCATCTTCACCGTGCAACTGCCGTTGCGCGAAGTAGCCCCATACACGCGACAGGGCTCCAAGGCCTCCGGGGGCGGTCTCGTCCGCCCTCCCCGCCAGGTGCCGCCGCTGCGCCTGATCTGCGCCGAAGACAATATCAACAACCGCAAGGTGCTGGAAAACCAGCTGCGCAAGCTCAACCAGGAGCCGGTGTTCGTGGAGGATGGTCGCCAACTGCTGGACAAGCTGGGCGAGTTCGAAGCCGAGGTGGTGTTGCTCGATGTGCAGATGCCGGAGCTGGACGGCCTTGAAGCCTCCCGAGCGATCCGCGCGGGCAAGGCAGGCTCGCAGCACCTGGGGGTGCACCTGATCGGCCTGACCGCCCACACGCGTCCCGAAGACCGTCAGGCGTGCTTCGACGCCGGCATGAACGATTACCTCGCCAAGCCGCTGCGCATCGAAGAGCTTTCCAACGCCCTCTGGCGCTATTGCCAGAAGCACAAACCGGCCACCAACGGATAGCCCCGCCCAACGGTAAATTGAGCCACATGGTTGCCCGCCCCACCGAAAGGCTTAGGCTGATGCATGGAAAACAAACAGCGTCCTCAGCCTGAGCGGCAAAAAGCCACCGTGTGGGGGGCTCTGATTGCCGACGCAGCCGCCCTCGGTGTGCACTGGATCTATGCCCCCCAGCGCATCCGGGAGATTGCCGACAAATACCCCGAGTTTCTCGAGCCCAAGCAAGCGCACTACGACGGCGTAAAGGGCTACTTCGCCCACGGCAACCGCACGGCGGGCGACCAGACCCAGTATGGCGAGCAGATCCTCGTGATGCTGGAGACCCTTGCGGCCAACGGAGGCGAATTTGAACTGGCCGACTACCAGCGCATCTGGCACGGTCGCTTTGCCGAAGGCGTCTTCGATGGCTACCGCGACGTGGCGATCAAGGAGACCCTCAAAAAGCTGGATGCGGGCACGCAGGGCAACGGCAACGAAGCCGAGCTCTACTCTACCCCGCAGGGGGCCGACGACGACCAGATGCCGGCGCTCGCCAAGCTGGCCCCGCTTGTCGCCGCGCGCGCCAATGCGGACTCGTTGCTCGACGAAGCAGAGGCTGCCGTGCGCGCCACCAACAACAACGCGACCGCAGTAGCCTACGGGCGCTTTGCCACCGTGCTGCTCCAGCAGGTGCTGCTCTCGTGCGATCTCGACTCAGCCCTCGATGCAGCTCTGGAAGGGGCCTCCAGCGAGGTGCGCAAGGCGGTGGAGCACGCCCGCAAAGCCAAAGGCGCCGACCCGGTTGCCTATACCGAAACGGTGGGAATGGACTGCCACCTCGACCACGGGGTGCCCTGCCTGATCCAGAATTTGCTGGGCGCGCAAAGCTTTGCCGACGCGATCCGCCGCAACATCTACAGCGGGGGCGACTCCGCCGGACGCGGCGCCTATCTGGGAGCGCTGGCCGGAGCCTACTTCAGCATGGACGCCGGCGACGGCATCCCGCCCGACTGGATCGAGAAGCTGCACTGCCGCGAGCAGGTGGAGGCCTGGATGAAACCCGCCTTCCCCCAGATCTAAAAAGCTTCCGCGCAAAAAAAGAGCGGCCTAAAGGCCGCCCGGAAGTTCGATCGCTTCGTTTGCCGTCTCACCGGAAGCGGTGTCGGCTGGCAACTGGTCGAGCATGCCTTGCGCCGCGCCCTGCCAGAGGCGGGCTTCGGGCAGTTGCTGGACCATCAGGAGCATCTGACGCGCGCCCTTGATGTTGTTTTGCGACCAGCGCTCTCCCGCGAGGTAGATCGCGGCTTCGGCACGGACGGCTTCCAGCGCGTTGGGGTCAAACGCCAGATCTTCGAGACCGGCGAGGCCCTGGGCCTGATTACCATTGCGCAGCTGCGTCACCGCGAGGCTCATGCGGGCACGTTGGCCAAAAGCGGAGTCGCCCAAGGCGTCGACGGCCTTCTGGTAATGCGCCGCCGCCTGCGTGTAGTCTGCCTGCTCGAACTCGCGCTGGGCGATGTTGAGGTAGGCAAGCCCGCCCAGTTCGCTCTTGGCGTGGGCGTCGGCAAAGCTCAACAGCGCCGCCGGGTCTTCCGCCGCGAGGGCTTCCTGGTAGGCCGCCTTGGCCTTTTCCTCGCCGCGGGCCTGCAGGTAATTCCAGGTCTGAATGCCGATCAGGCCAAGGCCGAGTACGATGAAGAAAAAGGCAAACGCGGGCCCCTGCTTCTTCCAGAAGTTGATGAAATGCTCATCCACATCGGCATCCGGCGGCAGCTCCCGGTTGGGATCCAAGGCCGGATCGATTTTCTGGGGCTTCTGGCTGTGCGGGGGTTGGGAACTCATCGGAAAAAGCGAGGCGGATAAAAGCTTAAAGAAGTAGGCCTGAGCAGCTAGCGCGGTCAACGCTAAACTCGGTGCGGTAGGGGAATTGAACAGGAGTGAAAAAGAGGATTTTAGAAATTACAGAAGAACACCGAGAGCGCGAAGACAGAGCATTTCCTAACCTGCATTGCGTTCTTTGCGCACTTCTGTGAAAATTTCTGACTCTTTTGAACTCTTTTTAACTCCTGCTCCAAACCATCAGTCGAAGACGACCGTTTTGTTGCCGTAGGCGAGCACCCGGTGTTCGAGGTGCCAGCGGATGGCCTGGGCGAAGACGACCTTCTCCAGATCGCGGCCTTTGCGCACGAGGTCGTTAACCGAGTGGCGGTGGTTCACCCGAGCCACGTCTTGCTGGATGATCGGGCCGTCGTCGAGCACTGCCGTCGCGTAGTGGGCGGTGGCCCCGATCAGCTTCACGCCTCGCGCGAAGGCCTGATGGTAGGGCTTGGCTCCGGCAAACGCGGGCAGAAAGCTGTGGTGGATGTTGATCACCGGGCAGCCGACGTTTTCCAGGAAGGTCGACGACAGCACCTGCATGTAGCGCGCCATGATCACGAGATCGACCCCCGCCTCGCGGAAGAGCTCGATCTGCCGCTGCTCCACCTCGGCCTTGTTGGCGGCCGTGACGGGCAGGTGGTGGAAGGGCACGCCGTAGTAGGCCGCATCGTCCGCCAACTCCGTATGGTTGGAGATGACGAGCGGCACCTCGCAGGCAAATTCGCCCGACTTCCAGCGCAGCATGAAGTCGTGGAAGCAGTGCGGGATCTTCGAGACGAGCACGCCTACCTTGGGCAGACGGTCGCTCCGGGCCAGCTCCACCTCCATGCCCAGCTCCTGCATAAAGCCGCGGAAGGCTTCGGCGTGGCGGTCCACATCCGTCTCCGGGCGAGGCTGCCAGACGATGCGCTGGAAGAAGATCCCGGCCTCGAGATCGGTATGCTGGTCGGCATGGAGGATGTTGGCCTCGCAGGCGAAGATCCAGCCCGATGTCTTGGCCACCAGGCCCTTCTGGTCGGGACCGAACAGAAGGGCGGTAAGGGTTGGCGAAGCCTGGCTCATGGGCCTAGGAGCGGGCGTTGGCCAGGACTTTGTGGTAGTGCTGGATCGGCTTGACGTCGACTTCCTTGCCCTGGAGGCGCTGGAGGGCGAGCACGGCAGTGCGGGCACCGCTGAGCGTCGTCATGATCGACACCTTGTGCTTGATCGCCTCGGTCCGGATGATGTTTTCGTTCCGGCGCGGGATCATGCCGCTGGGGGTGTTGATGATCATGGCGATCTCGCCGTTCTTGATCAGGTCGACCACGTTGGGGCGGCCTTCGCCAATCTTCGAGACAGCCTGCACGGCGACGCCGTTTTGCTCCAGGATGTCCTTGGTGCCGGAAGTCGAGACGATGGTGAAGCCAAGCTCGATCAGGCGGCGCGCGATGTCGACCGCCAGCGGCTTGTCCGCATCCTTGACGGAGAGGAACACCTTACCGGAGCGCGGAAGCGCGGGCCCGGATGCCATCTGCGTCTTGGCGAAAGCGAGGCCGAGGTCTTCGTCGAGGCCCATGACTTCACCGGTGGAGCGCATCTCGGGCGTGAGCGCGATGGACGCACCCGGGAAGCGCAGGAACGGGAAGACGGACTCCTTGACGGCCCAGAACTCGGGCACCACTTCTTCGGTGAAGCCGAGGTCCTTGAGCTTTTGGCCGGCCATGCAGCGCGCAGCCAGCTTGGCCAGCGGCACGCCGATCGCCTTGGAAACAAAGGGCACGGTGCGGGACGCACGGGGGTTGACCTCGAGGATGTAGAGGTCGCCGTCCTTGATCGCGTATTGCACGTTCATCAGGCCGACTACCTTCAGCTCCTTGGCGAGAGCGTAGGTGGCTTCGCGCACTTCCTGCAGGATCTTGCGGCCGAGGGTGTGCGGGGGCATCACCATGGCGGCGTCGCCCGAGTGCACGCCGGCGTACTCGATGTGCTCGAGCATGCCGCCGATCACAGTCGTCTCGCCGTCGCTGATCGCATCCACGTCGAGCTCGATGGCGTCTTCGAGGAACTTGTCGAGCAGCACGGGCTTGCCGGGGGCCACGTCGAACACTTCGCGCACCACCTGCTTCATTTCATCCTCGGTATAGAGGATGAACATGCCGCGGCCACCAAGCACGAAGCTGGGGCGCAGGAGGATCGGGAAGCCGATGCGGGCGGCCTCGGCGAAGGCGGCACCTTCGTTGTAGGCGATGCCGTTGACGGGCTGGCGCAGGCCGATCTTGTTCAGGATGTCCTTGAAGATCTCACGGTCTTCGGCCGCGTCGATCATCTCGGGCGAGGTGCCGATGATCTTGACGCCGTGAGCCTTGAGCTGCGTGGCGAGGTTGAGCGGGGTCTGGCCGCCGAACTGCACGATGGCTCCGTCGCACTTTTCCGTGCGGTAGATCTCCAGCACGTCGTCGAGCGTCAGCGGCTCGAAGTAAAGGCGGTCGGAAGTGTCGTAGTCGGTCGAAACGGTTTCCGGGTTGGAATTGACCATCACCGTTTCGTAACCGTCTTCGCGCAAGGCAAAGCTGGCGTGCACGCAGCAGTAGTCGAACTCGATCCCCTGCCCGATCCGGTTGGGACCGCCGCCCAGAATCATGATCTTCTTGCGCTCGCTGGGGATGACTTCGTTTTCGTCGCCGAAGCTCGAGTAGTAGTAAGGCGTATAGGCCTCAAACTCGGCCGCGCAGGTGTCGACGAGGCGGAAGGTGGTCTTCGCGCCCGCTTCTTCGCGGCGGCGGCGGATTTCCTCCGGGGCCAGGCCGGTAAAGGCGTTGATCTGCGTGTCGGTGTAGCCGGCTTCCTTGGCTTCGCGCAGCAGCGAGGAGTCGAGGTCGTGACCAGCGGCCTTCATGCGCTTTTCGAGCAGCACGAGGTCTTCAAGCTGAGTGAGGAACCACGGATCGATCCAGCTGAGCTGGTGGATCTCGTCGACCGTCATCCCGGCGAGGAAGGCGTAGCGGAGGTAGGCCGGGCGGTTGTGGTTCGGGCGGCTGAGGTGGCGCTTGATTTCGCCGATGTCGGGCAGCTTGTCGCCGCCGAGCTTGCCGCCGCCACCGAAGCCGTTGGCACCGGTTTCGAGGGAGCGCAGGGCCTTCTGGAACGATTCCTTGAAGGTGCGGCCGATCGCCATCGCCTCACCCACCGACTTCATGGAGGAAGTCAGCGTGTCGTCGGTATTGGCGAACTTTTCGAAGGCAAAGCGGGGGATCTTGGTGACAACGTAGTCGATCGTGGGCTCGAAGCTGGCCGGGGTCTCGCGCGTAATGTCGTTTTGCAGCTCGTCGAGGCTGTAACCGACGGCGAGCTTGGCGGCAAACTTGGCGATGGGGAAGCCCGTGGCCTTGGAGGCGAGCGCAGAAGAGCGGCTCACGCGCGGGTTCATCTCGATCACCACCATGCGGCCCGTCTTCGGGTCGATGGAGAACTGGATGTTGGAGCCGCCGGTCTCGACGCCGATCTCGCGGATCACGGCGAAGGAGGCGTCGCGCATCAGCTGGTACTCCTTGTCCGTCAGCGTCATGGTGGGCGCAACGGTGATGGAGTCGCCCGTGTGGACGCCCATGGGGTCAAAGTTTTCGATGGAGCACACCACGACGCACTGGTCCTTGTGGTCGCGCATCACTTCCATCTCATATTCCTTCCAGCCTACGAGGCATTCTTCGATCTGGACTTCGTGGGTGGGGCTGGCGTCGAGGCCTCCCTGCACGATGTTGTCGAAGTCTTCGCGGTTGTAGGCCACGCCGCCGCCGGTGCCACCCATGGTGAAGCTGGGGCGGATGATGAAGGGGAAGGTGCCGAGGCTCTTGATCGCCTCCTGGGCGTCGTGCAGCGTCTGCACGATGGCCGACTGGGCGACGTCGAGGCCGATTTTCTGCATCGCCTCCTTGAACAGCTCACGGTCTTCGCCCTTCTGGATGGCATCGTAGCGGGCGCCGATCATCTCGACGCCATACTTTTCGAGGATGCCTTCCTCGTGCAGCTTCACCGCGAGGTTGAGGGCCGTCTGGCCACCCAACGTCGGTAACAGGGCGTTCGGGCGCTCCTTGGCGATGATCTTTTCCATGATCTCCACCGTCAGAGGCTCGATGTAAGTCACATCTGCGAATTCAGGGTCGGTCATGATCGTCGCCGGATTGCTGTTGGCGAGGATCACACGATAACCTTCTTCCCGCAGGGCCTTGCACGCCTGGGTACCGCTATAGTCGAATTCACAGGCCTGGCCGATGATGATCGGGCCAGATCCAATGATCAGGATGCTCTCAATGTCCGTCCGCTTGGGCATTGAGTGGGTAAATAAGTCGCCCCACCCACCCCTCCGCAAGGGCAAAAACGCTCAATCTCGCACCTACGCTCCAAAAGTCGCCAAAACCGGGCGTTCGGGGCCATTTTATAAGGTGCACTCGCCTACGCAAAAGGCCTTGCAGCCCCGTGCTACTGAGCTGCGCGTGTAAAAAAAGGCGACCGAATCGCTTCGACCGCCTTTCCTTATACAATCGCCGGCTCCTACAACTCCTGCAGCGCTTCGTCCTTGAAACGGAAGCCCCAACCGGGTCCGGGGTTGGGGTAGGCAAAGCCGTCCTGCATGCGGATGGGGTGCGTGATGATGCCATCGACCCAGTCAAACGACTCGGCGCCGTAGGGGTTGGGGATCGTCATCAGCAGCGGCACGTCGTATTCCTTGTAATAGTGCGGCAGCACTGGCAGGTGATGGGCGTGGGCCAGAGCGGCCGAATCGCGCCAGGCCTCGACGCTGCCGAGGCGGAGGATGTCGGGCTGCCAGAGGTCGATCGCCTCGCGGCGGATCAGCTCGCGCAGCGGCACAAGGTCGAACTCGCGCTCGCCCATCGCGATGGACATACCGGCCTGACGGCGCAGGTGCGCGTAGCCCTCGAAATCGGTATGCGGCAGCGGCTCTTCAAACCAGTGGATGCCGATGGGCCGGGCGGCGCGGGCCAGCTCCAGCGCATTGGGCAGGTTCATGCCTTGGTTGGCGTCCATCATGATGCGGATTCCGGGGCCTACGGCCTCGCGCACCTTGTGCAGGCGCTCGAGGTCGCGCTCCAGCTCGGGCGAGCCAACCTTGATCTTCACCGCCCGGAAGCCGCGGGAGACGTAGCGGGTGACTTCGTCGACCAGCTCGTCGGGCGTGTAAGAAAGCCAGCCGCCGCTGCCGTAGAGGGGCACGCGGTGGTGGCAGACGCCGAAGAGCTTCCACACGGGCTGGCCGAGCACGCGTGCCCAGGCGTCCCACATGGCGAGGTTGATCGCGCCTTGGGCCCAGCGGTGCAGGCCGTTGATGCCGAAGTATTCGCTCTGCTGCTCGAAATCGCGCAGGAAGCGGCCTGTTTCGCAGACCTCGCGGCCTTCGACCAGCGGGGCGGCATCCTTGAGCGCACCCGCGATGCCGTGCGGCGAAAACTCGAAGGCGAGCAGGTAAGACTCGCCGACCGTTCCGTCGGCCAGTTCGAGCCGCGTGACCACAAACTCGATCGCGTCGATCTCGTGGGTGGCGTCGGCAATGGGCCGGGAAAGCGGGGATCGCGCCCGGTAAAACGAGGCGCGCTTGATCGTGGTGCTGGACATATGGGTGCGGAAAAAGGGCCGCTTAACGGTTGAGGCCTTCGAGCCACTTCATTTGCAGCTCGTAGTCCCACTGCACGCGCATCTTGAGCGTCTGCTCCCAGGTCAGCGCGTGGAACATGGGGGTGCCGCCGGTGTAATACTGGCGGGCGTAGTCAATCAGCTCCTCGTATTTGGCCACCGAGTCTTCCATCAACTGCTCGAAGGTCTCCAGGCGCGCTTTTCGGCCGGTGAGCTGATACATGCGCTTTTCCAGCGCGGCATCGACTTTCAACTGGTAGTATTCGACCGTGAGGACGAGGCAGCGGCTGTCTTGCACAAAGCGTTGCAGCTCGGCCGGGTCGTTGCTGGGCAGCGCGGCGGCGGCTTCGGCCTTGGCGAGGGCTTCCTTGGCCATCGCGAGGTAGGTCTGCAGCAGGTAGTCGGGGCGCAGATAGCCGCTGCCGTCGCGACCGGCCGCCAGCTCGACGCCGAGTTGGGCCACGGGCAGGCTGCGCAGGTCCTTCAGCTCGCCGGGCTGGTGGCGCTCGCTGTATTGCTCGATCGTATACTCATCCACCGGCTGCGAGTAATAGCGCTGGTGGGTGTAGCCGGTCGGGCCTTCGGGCCGGGGGTCGTCGAGGCGCACGCGGTAGGTCAGGATGTCGTCGACGTTGGCCTGCACCGTGGCGATAGCGGCGGGGAAAAAGTTGCCGAAGCGGGTGGCGGTCAGGTTTTGCAGGCCGGGCAGGATCGGGCCGGTCAGGTCGTACCAGTCCGTCAGCAGCGGGCCGACTTGGGGGTTGTCGAACTTGCGACCGAGCCAGGCGCTGGCCCACTGGTGGTCGGCCTCGATTTCGCGACCGGCCTGCCAGAGGTGGCGGCCTTCCAGCAGGTGCCAGAGCTCGTCGCGGTCGAAGTTGACCAGCGGCTCGCCGTCTTCGGTGATGTCGAGCGTATCGGGCCAGATCCAGCACTGGGGCGGGTAAAACCAGGCGCCCTTGAACCAGCCGGCCTCGTCCCAGTGGCGCACCATCTCGCCGATCAGGCGGGGGCTGCCCACGCGGTAGGGCGTGGTGTCGGCCGGGTCGTGCAGGTTCACGATGTGGCCCTTGAGGAAGCCCTTCCACTCCTCGTGGCGCACGTCGGGCCAGGGGCTGGTGATCGTCTCGTCGTTGTGCTTCAACTCCGAGTAAAGGTTGTCATACATGCCGGGCAGTGCGGCCTTGAAGTCGTCGTCGAGCGTCCAGTCGCGGATGATGAGGAGAGGGTCTTTGCCGCTGTCCTGGGCCGCCTTGAAGATCACGTCGCGGAACCATGCTTCCTGGTGTTCCAGCTTGAGCGATTCGCCAGGGCAGACGTAGAGGCCCACGTGCGGGAACTCCTCGAAGTAGCGGCTGAGGATGGTGTAATAATAGTCGCTGACGAACTGGTCGGGCACCTGATAGCGCGTCGGGTCGTCGCCTTCGGTCGGCTCGCGGTGCATGGCCTCGGCCATGTGCTCGCTGATGTGGATGTTGTAAAAGTGGGTGAGCACGGAGATGTTGCGCTTGGCGGCTTCCGTCGCCAGCCAGCGGAACTGCTCCTGGTTGCGGCGGATCTCCTCGTCCGAAAATTGCGAGGCGTCGGGATAGCCGGGCAGCTCGAGGATGTGCGGGAAGAGGTGGCCCGACCACACGATGAGGGTGTTGATGCGGGCCGAGGCGATGTAGTCGAGGTAGCGCGTCATCAGCTCGCGGTCGAAGAACCACGGGTAGGTCTCCGGGCTGAGGTCGGACTGGTAGGCCCAGCTCGCGCTGAGCATCATCAGCACCGAGCCCCGGATATCGAAGTCGGGCGCGCCCTCGGCTTCCACTACGCTATGGGGCAAAACGGTCTCCTGCGCGCCGTAGAAGACGCCGGGGGCACCGCCTGCCACGACTTCTACCGCCCCACCCTTGCGCTCCAGCCGGAAGACTTCGGGGTTCTCGAGGCTCGCATCGATCCGGTAGCTCACCTTGTCGGCCTGACCGGAGGCGCTCAGCAGCTCGCGCACGTGGCCGAGAATCAATTCATCGTCACTCTGGGCCGCCTGGGCAAGATGCACGCAGAGGCACAGCAGAAGGAAAAGGGGGAAACGTAGCATGTCCTGAGGGTGTAGGGGAGGCATTAAGGCGTAACAAAGCCCCACTGCACTTGTCACGCCTAAGCGTCGAGCCAGCGGGCAAGGCGGTCGGCGTAAAAACCAAGGCTGACAGGCGATCCTTCGCCGCACCCCGAAAGATGTTGCGTTACTCTTTATATTAGCCAGCCTGAACGGCATTATGAAAAAACGCCTCGCTAGTCCTGTCTCTGGATCTCCTGCCAACGCTGCCGGTATCGCCGCAGCCATGGCCCTGCTGAGCACCGAAGCCGCTGCCGCCGTGCAGGTATTTGTGCCCAACCCCAGCCCTTACGAGGGCCCTGTCGAAGGGGGCGGCGGTCTGCACTACGTAGACGTCGATGGTAACGACTACGGCCCCATCACATCGACTTCGCCCGGTCTTCCATTCTGTGTAGGCCCGAATTTGGAATTCGGTGGTATCGTGCCTACCTATGACTCCGAGCATGAGTATCTTTTCGTCGGTGAAGGCGTGAACATGGGCTGCTACACCCAATACCAGCCTACCCTGCTCTCTCCCGGCGACATCGTCGGCAGCGAAAATGCAGTGGTGGATTCGCCTTACCTCGCTTTCGATTTCGCCAATTACACGCCCGACGAAGTGTTCTTCCTCGGCTACGGATTCCGCGACAAGGGCTCGAGCGATACCTACAAGTATGGCTGGCTCGAGTTCTCCTACTCCAGCGACAGCACCCTCTCGGTCTATAGCTGGGGTTATGAGGACCAACCGGGAGTCGCCACGCCGATCCCAGGCGCCGCCATTCCCGAGCCTTCCCAGATCGCACTGGTGGCGGGTGGCCTGGGCCTCGCAGCCGTCGCCATGCGCAAGCGCCTCCGCGCCAGCCGCTAAGAAGTTTCTACCACTGTTGAGGACGAGGGTCGACTCTCTCGTCTTCAGCGTTTGGCCGCCGCTCGGCCCAGCCGATCGTTGATCGCAAGGCCGAGACCGCTGTCTTCGGCCAACTCGAACCACACGCGCGGGAAGCCCCGCTCGTCGAGACGGCGCAACATGCCGAACAATTCGCGCGCCACGACCGCCGGGTTGCCGTCTTCGCTCAACCAGAAAGTTTGCCCGTCGATGGCAGGACCGGAAGCGGGTCGCTTTTGCCAGACGATGGCCTCACCCTCCCCCACCGCCGGGGTTTCTCCACCCGCAAAGAGCGCAAGCGGCGTGCTGGGGCTGTAATGGCGGGCCAACATGCCGGGGGCAGCGAGGCCTTCCTTCACATGGTCGGGAGCCGCGCGGCGGAGGTCGTTCACCGGCTGCCCGAGGACCTGCTCCAGCGCCTCGACCGAGACCCCTCCGGGGCGCAACAGGCCGACTTCGCCCGCTTTCGTCACCGCCACAATGGTGGACTCGACCCCCACCTGACAGGGCCCGCCTTCGAGGCCCCAAGCCACGCGCTCGCCCAGCGACGCCTCGACGTGGTCCAGCGTGGTAGGCGAAACGTAACCGAAGGGGTTCGCACTCGGGGCCGCGAGCTGCAGGTCGTAACCCGTGAGCAGGCGCAGGGCGAGTGGGTGCGCGGGCTGGCGGAGTGCCACCGTATCGCGCCCCGCCGTTACGAGGTCGGGCACGAGCTTCTTCTTGGGCAACACGAGGGTCAGCGGGCCTGGCCAGAAGTGTTCGGCCAGCAACAGCGCCTTTTCCGGCCACTCCGCCAGGCGGCGGGCGGCATTCTGTGAGCCGACATGCACGATGAGCGGGTCGATCAACGGGCGGCCCTTGATCTCGAAGATCTGGCGGCAGGCGGTCGGGTTGAGCGCATTGGCTGCGAGGCCGTAAACCGTTTCGGTGGGCAGGGCGACCACTTCGCCCGCCTTCAGGCGCCCCGCCAGAAACTCGAGGGACGCGTTGTTACCTTCAAATCGTTGCATGATGGCAAGAGGCTGATCGTAGCGGAGGATCGGGCAGTGGCACGAAAAAAGCGCGGACCCTTTTCGGCTCCCGCGCTTTGTCGTAAAAAGTCGGCTTGCAGGCCTACTTCATCAACAGCATGTTACGCGCACGCTTGATCGTCTTCGTCACGTGGCGTTGCTGCTGGGCGTTCAGGCCGGTGAACTTGCGCGGCAGGATCTTACCGGTATCGGTGACATAGCGCTGCATTTGCTCCACGTCAAAGATGGTGATCTCTTGCGGGTTCTTGAAATTCTGCTGGGCTTCGCTGGGCTCGTTGCTCATGGGAAAAACACGCATCAAATGCGGATTGGGCATAGCGCGCAAGGAAAAAACGCAGAAGTTCCTGCAAACGTCATCTCGCGTTCGCTTCGGCTTGTATCGGGGCCGATACCCTGCAAGCTCATGCCTTCGATGCTTGCCAAATTCCTGCCCGCGCTCACCCCGCCTCTCCGCTACGCCGCCTTGATCCTGGCCGGCCTGATGGTGATCATGATCCTCAATCAGCAAGTGTGGTGGGAGCGCGACGACGAATATATGTTTGGCTACCTCGTGCCGCTTTTCGTGCTTTATGTGCTCTACGAGCGCTATACGCGGATGCAATGGCTACTGCAGCGGCCCGATGAAAGCACGTTGACCAAGACCCAGCGCAAGCAGCACGGCAAGTTCCTCGAACGGCTGAAGAAGCGCTCCGGCCCGCTGGAGGGCTGGATCCCCGCCGCCAACGTGCTGGCGATCACGGCGGTGGCATTTGGCGCGTTTCTCTTTATCTGGGGCGGCTTTTACCACGCGCTCGAAGGGCGCAACCTGGTGACGTCCAATTTTTACTCGCTGGGCTTTGCGGGCATGCTGCTCGGCTCGGCCTTCCTCCTGGCGCGCGAAGACAAGCAGGGCCAGCCCCTCAACGGCAAGCTGCGGCTGACTTTCGCCAGCTTCTTTATTTTCCCGGCGCTGATCTGGCTGCTGTCGGTGCCGATGTTCGGCTCGCTCGACCACACCGTCTCGACCTTCCTCATGCTGAAGGTAGCGACGGTCGTCTTCAACGTGATGAACGCGCTCGGCTTTGTGATCGAGCAGCGCCACAGCGTGCTGGTGCTGCCGCAAGGCGAGGTGGGCGTGGCCGAAGCCTGCTCGGGCATCCGCTCGCTCATGGCCTGTCTCTTCGCCGGCTCCTTCATCTCCGCGATCTTCTTCGACGAGGTGTGGAAAAAGGTGGCGCTCGTGGCCAGCGCGATGGCTCTCGCGTTTTTCAACAACCTCCTGCGCAGCCTTTTCCTCACGATCTGGGCCTATACGCACGGCCCCGATGCCTTGCACGACCATGTGCACCTCGCCGGCATCGACCTGGGCAACATCCACGACGTGGCGGGCAACCTTGTGCTGGTGCTGACGGTCGCCGGCCTGCTCATCCTCTCGATGATTTTCTCCATCCGCCTCGAATACGAGGAAGACACCCACACGCCCCCGCCCAGCAGCGCCAACGCCGCCGCCTAAGTCGCGCAGGATCAAGACTCGACAAGCAGCCACCACGCGCTTAAACCGCTAGACGAGGCCGGTGCCTGTACAACGTCTCCCCCTGCCCGGCCGTTTATTAGCGATTCCCCTTACTTTTTGACTGACAGATGAAAACCCTGCTCCTGACGAACGAGTATCCTCCCTACACCTACGGCGGAGCCGGGGTGCACGTCGAATACCTCTCCCAACAGCTAGCCCAACTGATGGACGTGGATGTGCGCGCCTTTGGCGATCAAAACCTCCAGCAGGGAGCATTGCGCGTGCGCGGCTTCGACTTCAGCAAGGCCGGCTACACCTGCCCGCCCAATCTGCAGGGCCTCTTCGGCGCCGCCCAGCGCTGCCTCGACTTCAACACCACGAAGATCGACGCCGACGTGGTGCACTGCCACACCTGGTATACTCATCTGGGCGGCATCATGGCCAAGCTGTGCTACGGCATCCCGCTGGTCGTCACGGTGCACTCGCTGGAGCCGCTGCGCCCCTGGAAGCGCGAGCAACTCGGCGGCGGTTACGATTTCAGCTGCTGGGTCGAAAAGACTGCGCTGGAGATGGCCGACGCCGTCATCGCCGTCTCCCACGGCACCAAGACCGACGTGTTGAAGCATTTCGACGTGCCGGAAAACCGTATCCACATCATTTATAACGGGATCGACCCGGAGGAATACCGCCCCGTCGATGCCGCCTCGGCCCTGCAGCGCTACGGGATCGACCCGAAGCAGCCCTACCTGCTCTTCGTTGGCCGCATCACCCGGCAAAAGGGCATCATCTACCTCGTCGAAGCGATCAAGCACATGGACCCGAGCTATCAGGTGGTGCTCTGCGCCGGTGCGCCCGACACCCCGGAGATCGCCGAAGAGATGAAGCAGGCCGTCGCCGCCGCCTCCAAGGAGCGCTCGGGCATCCACTGGATCGCCGAGAAGGTCGACAAGCCGACACTGATCCAGCTCTACTCAGGCGCCAGCGTCTTCTGCTGCCCCTCGATCTACGAGCCCTTCGGCATTATCAACCTCGAAGCCATGGCCTGCGAGACCCCGGTGGTCGGCTCCTGCGTCGGCGGCATCCCCGAGGTGGTGGTGCACGACGAGACGGGCTTCCTCGTGCCGGTTGCGCAACACCAGGAAAGCCCCTTCACGCCCTACCACCCCGAAGAGTTTTCCAAAGACCTCGCGCACCAGATCAACCGCCTGATGAAAGACGAGGCCCTGCGCAACCGCTTCGCCAAGGCGGGCCGGATCCGCGCGGTCGACACCTTTAGCTGGCAGGCCATCGCCAAGCAAACCCATCAGCTCTACGCCCAGATCATTGCCCAACATGGCACCCTCGCTTAAAGCCCCCGCCCAACGCCGCGTCTTGGTCGATCAAGTCAGCCCCGGAATCCCCGGCGGCCAGTTCTTCATCAAGCGCGTGCTGGGAGACCAGATCCACTTTAACGCCCACGTTTTCGCCGACAGCCACGACCTCGTCTGCGTCTATCTCCGCACCCGCCGCCTCGGCTCGACCGACTGGCAGGAGCAGCGCATGCGCCCCCTCGGCAACGACGAGTGGGACGCGCATTGGACGCCCGGCGAGATCGGCGCCTACGAATACACCGTGGCCGGCCTGATCGACCACTGGGGCAGCTGGCGCGAAGGCTTTATCAAGAAGGCCGATTCCGGCCAGAAGCTCGACGTGGAGCTGCTGATCGGTGGCGAACTTGTCATCGCGGCGGCCCTGCGCGCCATCGGTGAAGAGAAGGAACGCCTGCAGGGCTGGGGCACCTTCCTGAGCGACAAGGAGCGCGACCTCGGTCAGCGCCTCAGCCTTGCCCGCAGCGACGAGCTGCACCACCTGATGGAGCGCTACCCCAACCGCGCGCTGGAAACGACCTTGGCCGAGCCCTGCCGCCTGCTGGTAGAGCGCGAGCTGGCCGCCTGCAGCGCCTGGTACGAATTTTTCCCCCGCTCCGCCACCCACGATGGCGTGACGCACGGCACCTTCCGCGATGCCGCCCGCCTGCTGCCCGAAGTGGCGCGCCTGGGCTTCGACATCGTCTACCTGCCGCCCATCCACCCCATCGGGCGCGTCTTCCGCAAGGGCCGCAACAACAGCCTCACCCCCACCCCCGAAGACGTCGGCAGCCCCTGGGCCATCGGCTCGACCGAAGGCGGCCACAAGGCGCTCTTGCCCGAGCTGGGCACGTTTGAAGACTTTGCCTTCTTCCGCGAGCAGGCGGAGGCGCACGGCATGGAGTTGGCGATGGACATCGCCTTCCAGTGCGCCCCCGACCACCCTTACGTGAAGGAGCACCCGCAGTGGTTCAAGTGGCGCCCCGACGGCACCGTCCAGTACGCCGAAAACCCGCCCAAGAAGTATCAGGACATCCTGCCCTTCAACTTCGAGACGGAGGACTGGGAAAACCTGTGGGAAGAGCTGAAGAGCGTCTTTGAATTCTGGATCGAGCGTGGCGTAAAGGTCTTCCGCGTCGACAACCCGCACACCAAGTCGTTCCCCTTCTGGAACTGGTGCGTCACGGAGATCAAGACGCAGCACCCGGAAGTCATCTTCCTCGCCGAAGCCTTTACCCGCCCCAAGCGCAAGTATTGGCTGGGCAAGGCCGGCTACACCCACGGCTACACCTACTTCACCTGGCGCAATAACCCGGCGGAGCTGCGTGAATACGTGGAGGAGCTGACCCAGACGCCCGTGCGCGACTACTTCTGGCCCAACTTCTGGCCCAATACGCCCGACATCCTGCACGAAGACCTGCAGCAGGGCAACCGCGCCACCTTCCTCGGCCGCTACATCCTCGCCGCTACCCTCAGCTCCAACCACGGCATCTACGGCCCCGCCTACGAGCTGATGGACAAGGAGCCCTTCCCCGGCAAGGAAGAGTACAACCACAACGAGAAGTATCAGCTCAAAGACTGGAAGTGGGACCAGCCGGGCAACCTCAAAGAGGAGATCCGCCGCGTAAACAACCTGCGCCGCGAGCATGCCGCCCTGCGCCGCACGGCCAACATCACCTTCGTCGAGACCGACAACCCGCAGTTCCTCGCCTACCTGAAGCAGAACTTCGACCGCTCCAGCCGTATCCTCGTCGTCGTCAATATGGACTGGCACTGGACGCAGCAGGGCTTCATCGAGCTGCCGCTGGAAGCCATGGGCATCGACGCCAATCGTGAATTCGGGGTGCGCGACCTCAACGACCCGACCCAGCCCGTCTATAGCTGGAAGGGCCGTAAGGCCTTCATCAAGCTGGACCCGCAAAAGAACCCGGCCCACATCTTCGAGGTGCTGATCTAGTGTCGCGTTGGGGTGAATGCTCGCAAAAGCGAATTCCTTCAACAAGATGTTTGCACGTCCTATGGTGGCACCCTTCCAGGGTGCCTTTGCGGGGAGCTAAATATCCCGGGGTATCGGCCCGCTTATGCGGACCTCAACCCCGGGCTACGAGCTGGCAAGCCTCTGGCTTGCTGGATGATGCAGCATCCCTGAGGGATGCCATCCCTTAGCCTGCAGTTGAGGTTTGCGGAGCGAACCGACACTGCAGGTAACCGTTCGAAGAATAAAGCACCCTGGAGGGGTGCCACTGTGAAAAGGACCGCTCAATAGGACACTCGCTCAACACCCCTTTTCCTTTCGCCAGCAGCGGGGTTAGAGGCGCTTGATCACAACGCGCCCCTGCCCCGCTTTTTGGTAGGCATCGAAGAAGGCGTTGAGCCGCTCCAGCTCCGTAGCGGGCACCGTGGCACCGTTGAGGGAAACCTTGCGGTGCGCGATAAGCGCGCCGTTTTCCTCGCGATACTCCACTTCGACCCGCCCAAAGGTATCTTCCACCAGCAACGGCGCCGGCAGTTCATCGACCACGTAGCCTTCGGGCAAAGCGATCTCGACGGCATTCTCCGTCGAAAAATAGGGCATCCGGATGGGAGCTGCGCGCTTCTCGCCCAAGTCGGGCCGCTGCATGTAGTTGGAGTTGATGAAGGGCTTGATGATCATCATCGTCGAGCCCAAGGCACGACCGAAGGACGGCGCCTCCAGATCAAGCCCCACGGTAAAGCGGTCGGAGTCGAGGTCGTCGGTCACGTCCCAGGCGGAAATTCTGGTCGCAGACAGTTCGCTACGCATCCAGTTGAGCAGCCCCTGCTCGTAGTGAGAGCTGCCATGGTTACGGTAGAGCCTGCGCCCGAGGACCGCTTCGTGGCCCTCCGCCACTTCCTCCACATGAGCAGTCAGACCGCCGCGGGGCGTGAGCGTGCCTTTCAGTTCAAGCTTCACCGAACGAAGCGTGGTAGGGATTGCCTGCAAGCGCTGCACTTCCGGGGCGATGACCAAAGCGAAGGAGCCTGCCAGGCTGTTGCTGATACTGCCCACCGGCACATAGGGGTTAGTTGGGTCGAAAATCAGCAGCTTGCCCAGGTCGGGATGGTCCACGGCAGCCCCAGTTTCGATACCTTCCGGGGCACGCAAGGCCGTGATGCAGTGGTTAAACTGCATGGGCGATGCCCACAGGGGCGTGACGGCATCCGAGTCTGAAACCAGGCAGGCAACGGCATAGCTTTCAACCCCGAGGCAGGAGAGCATGGCGCGCAACAGGGCCGTCTTGTCCTTGCAGTCGCCATAATTACGGCTAAGCACGGTGGGCGCAGGGTATGGCCGGTAGCCGCCCCCTTTGCTCAAATCGAGCGCGATACTGGCATAGCTTACGGCCTGGCAAAAGCGCGATACTGCCTGGATTTTTTGCCACTGCGTGGAGCAATCCTTGGTCAATTCCAAGACCTTGGCTCTCACCGCTTCGTCAGGGGTCGCAGCACCGTCCATGACCGGAACGTGGAAGGCAGCAATGCTGTTCCAGTCGGTATAAGTCTCCATCCGGGCGCGTCGCTGATCCTGCTCGGCCGGGAAAAGGTTGATGCCAAGAAAAGGGAAAGCCACGTCTGGCTGCCACTCTTCATACTCGACTGCGTCAAGGTAGCTGGCGATCCAACGGTGCCGCAGGCCCTCCTCCTGATAGGTGTAGGTAGGATTGTTGACCGGGGTGGTGGTCAACCGCCATCCTTCAGGCAGTTCCAACTGCAGGCGGGTCTGAATCACTGGCACCCCTTTCTCGAAATACCTGATCAACTGAGGAAAGATCGAATCTTCTTCCAAACGGGCGCTCCAGGCAAAGATGGAACCGGGAGCCGCCGCAGACTCCAGATCCAGGCTACGCTCCCACCCCTCGTGGTAAACATTGCGGGAGAGTTTTTCCTCCCGACGGGCGAAATCACGCTCTTTGTAGGTGCGTACTTCGCCGTTGGGCAGGATGAGCCAGGCGTTGAGCTCACGGACCTTGTCCGTCTCCAGATTATAGGAAAGGGTGGCAGATGCATATTCGCGCCCTTCCACGTTTTGGATGCGAACGGCATAATAGGTGCGGCTCTCGATCTTGCCCGAACGCGCCACTTCCACTTCGGAGACATCGTTCAGCACGACCGCCGGTGCGGAGGTATAAGCCGCGGGGATAGCCGTCTGGCGAGCTTGTTCTACCCATGCGGGTAGCTTTGGCGCAGCCACGCCGGCTGACGCAAGTGTGATCAGATAGAGCGCAGACCAGAGAAGGCGAGAACTGAAGGGCATCATCAAAGGGATCTTGTGTTATTCGGCGGCTGCGAGCGGGTCGGGCTGCTTTGGGCGCAGCGTCACCACATGCTGGTCTTGCTCATAGACGAGGTCGAAATAGTTCTTGATCGGTTCATAGCCTTCAGCCCCCACATTGAGGAACTTGATCGCCTGCTGACGACGGTAGATCAACATGTTGCGATCCTTTACCTTTCCAAAGACCACCTGATGGGTAAGGTATTCATCGTTGGCAACGCTGACAGGCGTCCGGCCTTCCTCCACTTCATAGCCGTCGGGGTAGGTAATGCGCACCTCATCCTGCATCTCCCAGGCACAAGGAAACTGGATCGCATGTTCGCGCTTCTCCTTCCTCAGCACCGGTTCGGCACCCTTTTCAAAGAACGAAGGCTGAATGAAGATCCGCTGCACGGCGACGTCCGCATAGGCAGGCACCTCAATCTCGAAACTGACCTCCAAGGGCAGGTTGCAATCGACCAGGTTCTTGAACTGCAGCTCGGTGATCTGTGCATTGGGCAACATCTCCCGCGTTTTCTCCAGCATGTCTTCCTCCCGCTTCACGGGGGTAACGCCATTGTATATATCTCTTTGGCGAATGGCAGCATGGCCGGTGTAGCTGAAGGTGACAGTGCCGGAGAGCTTTCCTTCTTCGTCGATGCTCACAATGGCCCTGCGTTTGATTTGGGTATCGCCCGCCGGGGAGGCGCCCAGCTTGAGGAACCTCGGCTCTTTCTCCCCTGCCAGTAGGGCAACACCATTTTCATTGGACCAGTGTAGCATGCCGTTGGGCACGAAAGGCACGCCTGGGTTGCAGTATACCCAGCGGGAATCGTCGATCCGCACGGCCACCATCAAGTCGGGCAAAGACTGGGGCACGAGAGATTCGACGTAGAAGCTCAAGAGCGAGCGGTCGTTACAAAGAGCGAGCGACACATGCAGGCCCGCTGCCTCCAGCAGCGACCCAAAGAGGATGGCAATATCGTCGGGCGTCCCCACCCCGGCCTTTAGCGTTGCAGGGGCGTCGGCGTTGTCGAGGTCTTTGGGGATGTCGTGAAAGCTGCCATCGGGCAACGAAATGCGCGTATTGCGGATCTGGTAGGTGCAAAAATCATAAATGCGCTGGATCTTCTCCTGCGGAGTATTGGCCCCCGCCGTCAACTCGGCCGCCTTTTCGCGGATCTCCGACCGGCGCGACTTGAAGCGCTGCCGCTGGTGATCATGCAGCCAATCGGCGACTTCTCCCCAAAAGACATCCGGCTTTCCATACCGCCTGTCGCCCGTATAATAAAGGCTGACCCACGGTTGATAGTCGAAACGAGGCGGCATGAAAGGTTCATCTGGTAGCGCGGGCAAGTCGCGCAGGACCACTTCGCGGTAGCCGGCTCCGCCTTTCTCCAGCCTTTCCCCCTGCAACATGTTGCCCGTCCAGTTGTATGTGATGAAGGGGCGGATCCGAAAGCGGGCCAAGTGAGTGGGATAACGGGAAGCGAAACGGAAAAACATCCCGCTGGCATTACGCCCGGTTTCGATTTCATCCCACTGGTATTCGACAATGCAGCCTGGCTCGATGCCGGGGAAGGAAAACGAGACTGTGCGCCAGCGTTCATCATCGTCACGCGAAGTCTCGCGGGAAAAGATATCGCTCTTCTCCACCACGAGAATGGATCCGTCTGGCTTGATCACGCGCGCGGCCACTCCATAAACCTTTACCTTGCGCTCCACCTCAATCTTCATCGGGTTGAGCCGATCTACACCACGCTGGTCGAAGACTTTGAAGCGCATGTAGTTGCGACGGACGACCTCGGTGCGGAGCTGGTCGTCCACTTCCATCTCGCGGATGAGGATTTCCGCGCCCGCATCCGGGTCGATCTTGGGCTCCGCCATCGCGATCTCTTCCGGCGTGACTTCCTGCCACTTCACGCCCCAAGACCAAGCCCAGCCAGCACTCGGGCACAGGGCCAACGAGCACAGAAACAGGAAACGCAAAAACAGCCCCCGAGACAGAAGGCCCGACCGCAAGACAGCTAGCATAGTCACACTCTTAAGTGCCCATACTAGCCATAGCAAGCCAAACGATAGGGGATACTAGCTACCCCACCCGAGCATTCGAGCTTGCGGATGCGTAGGCAAAAAGCGACTACAAGCTGAGTCCGCCCACGAGTTCGCGAGCCTTGGCCCCGAGCTTCGCAATACCCTGCTCGGGGTGGTCGAGGTTGTCGCCGATGCAGTTGACGAGGGCGCTGCCCACCACCACACCGTCGGCCACGCTGGCGACCGTCTTGACCTGTTCCGGCGTCGAGATACCAAAGCCCACGACCACGGGCAGGTCGATGTGCTCCTTGATCTTCGCCACCTTGTCGCCGATATCCTCGGCAAGCGACTTACGGACGCCCGTAACGCCTTCTTGCGAGACGTAATAGATGAAGCCGGTGGTGGCTTCGGCGATGATCGACAGACGCTCGGTCGGAGTGGTCGGGGCGACAATGAAAACGGTCTTCACGTCGTGGCGCTCGCAGGCTTCGAGCACTTCGCCGGCTTCTTCGGGCGGCAGGTCGAGCACGAGAATGCCGTCGACGCCCGCTTCCTTGACCTGACGCACATAGGCGTCGACCCCGTTGGCGAACACGAGGTTGTAATAGGTGTAAAAGATGATCGGCTTGTCCGTAATGCCGCGCACGCGCTTGGCGAGGGCAAAGATATCGCTTTGGCGGATCTCGTTCTCGAGCGCGCGCTGGGCGGCCAACTGATTGGTCTTGCCGTCGGCCAGCGGATCGGAAAAAGGCACGCCCAGCTCCATCAGGCCGACGCCGTTGTCGATCAAGGCGCGGCAGGCCTCAAACGAAGTCTGCGGATCGGGGTCGCCCGCGCACAGGTAGGAGACAAAGAGCGTGCGCTCCTCGGCTTTGGCACGGGAAAAGGCGTCGGCGATGCGGTCCATGGGAAAAAGGGTCAGGCTTTCTTTCGGTGCTTGGACTTGCCGTGGCCATCCTTCGCGGGCGGCGGGCAGAGCCCTTTGAGCAGGTAATACAAGGTCTCCAGGCGGGGCATGACAACACTCTTCGACATCCCCCGGCGTAAGGGTTCGCCGAAAATCGACTCTACCTCGACTTCGCGCCCGGCGACGTAGTCGAGCATACTGGAGGGCTTGTAGGCGTCCATGTGCCGGGTCTCCTCGATCTGAGACTCCAGGAAGTCGTCCGGGATGTAGTGACCGTGAGCACGGGCGGCAGCCTGCACCTCGCGCATGAGCAGGCGGGCGAGCTGGGTGAAGTGTTCGCTCTGGACGATCCGATCCGTGGCGACGCCCCCGGCGGCGATGGCCAGCCCGTTAAAGGGGATGTTCCAGAC
>JAUTCQ010000007.1 GCA_030673845.1 Verrucomicrobiota bacterium JB022 | reverse complement strand
GAAGGCGCCTGTCGAAAAGGCGGCCGAGCTTGCGAGCGCGAAGGGCGCCAAGCGCGCCATCCTGCTGCCGGTCTCCGCACCCTTCCACTCTTCGCTGATGAGGCCTGCGGCCGATGCCATGGAAGAGGCGCTTGACGGGGTCAAGAAGTCCATTCCGGTGGTTCCCGTGATTGCCAATGTCAGCGTCGCGCCGGTCGAGGATCCGGACGAGATCGCGAAGCTGCTGGTGGCGCAGGTCACCGGTCGCGTGCGCTGGCGCGAGACGGTCTCCTGGTTTGCCGCTGCCGAAATCGAGACGCTTTACGAGGTCGGCGCCGGCAAGGTGCTTTCCGGCCTTGCGCGCCGCATCGACCGCTCCGTGAACGCCGTTTCCGTCGGTGCGCCGGAGGATATCGACGGCGTTCTGAAGGCGATCAAGGGCTGAGACGAATTCATTCCGAAGGGGATATGACATGCTGGATCTGACGGGCCGCAAGGCCCTTGTAACGGGCGCAAGCGGCGGCATTGGCGAATCCATCGCCCGCAAGCTGCATGCCCAGGGCGCCATCGTCGGCCTGCACGGCACGCGCGCCGAAAAGCTGGAGGCGCTTTCCGCCGAACTCGGCGAACGCGCCCATGTGTTCGCCGCCAACCTTTCCGACCGCGAGGCCGTCAAGGCCCTCGGCGAAAAGGCCGAGGCGGAGCTCGAGGGCGTGGACATCCTCGTCAACAATGCCGGCATCACGCGTGATACGCTGATGATGCGCATGAAGGACGAAGACTGGCACGACGTGATCCGCACCAACCTCGATTCGTGCTTTTTCTGGACCCGCGCGCTGACGACCCCCATGGGCCGCAACCGCTGGGGCCGCGTCATCAACATCAGCTCCGTCGTCGGGCTGATGGGCAACGCCGGCCAGGCCAACTACGCCGCCGCCAAGGCTGGCATGCTCGGCTTTACCAAGAGCGTCGCCCGCGAGTTCGCCAAGCGTGGCATCACCGCCAACGCCGTGTGCCCGGGCTTTATCGAGACCGATATGACATCGGTGCTCGACGAAAAGACGAAGGAAGTCATCGTGCAACAGGTGCCGCTGCGCCGCCTCGGCTCCGTGCAGGATATTTCCCGACTCGTTACTTATCTTTCCTCCGAGGAAGCAGGCTATATCACCGGTCAAACTTTTACGGTTGACGGTGGTATGGTGATGTGAAATTAACCTTCTTTTTTTAACCCCTAGCGCCAAGTCAAGATGGCAGACCAGAGCATCGAAGATCGCGTCAAAGACATTATCGTCAAGCAACTCAACGTGAACGAGGAGCAAATCACTCCCGAAGCCTCCTTCATTGAAGATCTGGGCGCGGACTCACTCGACGTCGTCGAGCTGGTGATGGCCTTCGAAGATGAATTCAGTGATGAGCTGGGTGGCGAAATCCCCGAGTCCGAAGCCGAAAAGCTTCAGACCGTCGGTGACGTCACCAACTACATCAAGAGCAAGAGTGCCTAAATTGACTCCCGTCCTAGGATGGGAGCAGTCGATTTAACCTTTCTAAATAGAGGCCTCTTGTAGGCCTCTTTTTGCATGTCCACATTGCCACAGCATCCGCGTATCGTCGTGACCGGTCTCGGGGCCATTACGCCCCTCGGTCAGACTGTAGATGAATTCTGGGCCGGCCTGCAGGCTGGCCGCTCCGGGATCGACCGTGTCCAGGGCTTCGACGTTTCCGAGATGCCCTGCCAGGTCGGGGGCGAGGTCAAGGGCTTCAAGCCCGAAGACCACATGGATGTGAAGGAAGCCCGCAAGCGCGACCGCTACACGCAGCTGGCGGTGGCGGCCTCGCGCCAGGCTTATCTCGACGCCGGCCTCGATACCGCCGGGCTCGATCCCTTCCGGGTCGGCTGCCTCGTAGGCAGCGGCATCGGCGGCATCGACACGATCGAGAAGCAGAATTTCCGCATGTTCGAAGGCGGTGCCCGCAAGATCTCGCCCTTCATGGTGCCGATGATCATCACCAACATGGCGAGCGGCATCGTCGCGATCGACCTCGGGCTCAAAGGCCCCAACTACGGCATCGTGAGCGCCTGCGCCACCGCCACGCACTCCATCTCCGACGCCATGCGCATGCTGCTGCTGGGCGAGGCCGATGTGATGCTCGCCGGCGGCGCCGAAGCCAGCATTACCCGCCTGGGCTACGGCGGCTTTTGCAGCATGAAGGCCATGAGCACCAGCTTCAACGACGCCCCGCAGACGGCCTCCCGCCCCTTCGACAAGGACCGCGACGGCTTTGTGATGGGCGAAGGCTCCGGCGTACTCGTGCTCGAAACGCTGGAACACGCCCAGAAGCGCGGCGCCAAAATTTATTGCGAGCTGGCGGGCCATGCCTCGACCTGCGACGCCTACCACATTACCTCGCCCGACCCCGATGGCATGGGCCTCAAGGTGTGTCTGCAGAACGCCCTGCGCTCGGCCGGCATCCAGCCGCAGGATGTGGACTACATCAACGCGCACGGCACCTCCACCCCCTATAACGACCGCGGCGAGACGCTGGCGATCAAGGGTGTGTGGGGCGAAGATGCCAAGCGCCTCAAGATCAGCTCCACCAAGTCGATGACGGGCCACTTGCTCGGCGCGGCGGGCGGCATCGAGGCGATCGCCTGCATCAAGGCCATCACCGACAGTGTGATCCCGCCCACGATCAACTACACCACGCCCGACCCGGATTGCGACCTCGACTACGTGCCCAACCAGGCCGTGCACCAGCCGGTGCGCATCGCGATGTCGAGCAACCTCGGTTTCGGCGGCCACAACGGCGTGGTCGTCTTCCGCCGCCACGAAGGCTAATACGCCTTGCCGATGAACGACCGGCGCCTCCAGCAAGAAGCGGAACGCATCGTGGCGGAGGCGCTCCAAGCCCTGCCGCCCATCTTGCGCGAGCGGGCGGAGCGCGTGCCGGTCGTCTTCCTGCCGGTGCCGGACGACGAGATCGCGGAGGCCCTGGGCGACGACCTGCTCGGCCTGTTCGAGGGCGAGCCCACCGATGTGGACGACGTGCCCATGGCTTCGCGCATCTTCCTCTTTTACGCCAATATCGCCGATTACGCGGAGGATGAAGGCAACACATACGCGGAGGAAGTGGAGCGCACCTACCTGCACGAGCTGGGGCACCTCTTTGGCTGGGGCGAAGACGACCTGGCGGAGCGCGACCTGGATTAGACGCCCGCTTTGTGCTCGTGCCGCGCTCTCCGGCGGCTACCTTTTTCGATGATGGAGACGATCCTGTTGCCCTACCCGGTCGCGCTGGCCGTTTATGCCCTCGTGGCCATCGGGGGGCTCTTCGACTGCTTCTTCGGCTTCAAGCTGTTTCGCACCACGCTCTCAATGCTGCTGGGGCTGACGGCAGCGGTAGGCCTCGGGCTCGTCGCCTGGGAATGGTCGGGCGGGCATTGGATCACCACCGGCGTCTCCGCCTGCGTCGGCCTGCTGCTGGGCGCGCTGCTCGCCTTCCAGATGCTGCGGGCCCTTATCGCGCTGCTGGTAGGCGGCATCGTGGGCCTGCTCGCCGCCAGTGCGCTGCAAAACGAGCCCTACTGGATGCAGACTTTTGGCCCTTGGATCGCCGGGCTGGTGGCGGGCGGCCTCGCGGCCCTGCTGGTCCAGCCTTCGCTGCTCCTGCTCACGGCCTTCACCGGGGCCTTCCGCTTCGTCTTCGGCCTCTGGTTTATCGTGGGCGGGCCCGACGCGTTTGGCCTGATGCAGCCGGGCGTGCCGCTGTGGAACGATCTCGGGCGCTTTGGGCTCGCACTGGCCGCCTCGCTGCTGCTGGGCCTGCTCGGCTGGTGGTTCCAACAACTCCAGAATCGCCCGAAGGAGGATTGAACAGGACAGTGTGAGCACCAAAAAAGGCGACCCGATAGAGGTCGCCTTTCTGTTTGGAAAAATCCTTGCGTGCAGGGATGTCAGGACGCGTTGCGCTCAGAGCTGAACACCAGCGGCAGGCGCACCTTGAGGCGCACGGCGTTTTCGCGGCGCATGGCCGGCTGGAAGCGCCATTCGTCGACCGCCTTGAGCACGGCCTTGTTCAGGCGCTCGTTGCTGGTGCGGACGATCTGGATGTCGGTCGGCTGGCCCTCTGGGTCGATCACAAACTCCACGACCACTTCCTCCGTCTTGCGCACATCGCCGATGTCTGGCTCGGGCTGGTAGAGCGGGATGGGCATCACGTCGATCTCGTTGGCGCGGAAGACGCGACTGAGGTCGTTGAGCTCCAGCTCGTGCGCAAACTGCTCGCCGGCCCGCACCGCGATGTCGAAGTCGACCGACTCATAGCCGGGACGATGGATGTGATACTGGTAGATGCCGGGGGCGACAGTCGGGTTGCTGTAAGGCGTAGTGCCGACCTTGATCCCGCCGATGCTCACGTTGGCCCCGCTGGGCACGGTATTGAGCGCAATGCTCGCCACCGGGAACTGCGTCGCGATCTCGGTATGGTTGTTACGGCCCACCACGAGCGACTCCGAGCGGTCTTCCCAGCCATTGCGGCTAAAGGAGACGTGGTAGGTGCCCACCGGCAGGTCAAACTCGGCTGGAGTGGTGCCTTCGCGCACCGGCTCATCTGCACCCGCGCGGAAGATCGCAAAATGCGAGCCCAGCGGCTGGGCGCTCACCTTGACATGGCCGGTGCTGGCGGCGAGCTCCACATCGTTGATCCGCTGGCTGCCACGGGGCTGGACATTGATCTCGCGCACCAGCGGCTCGTAGTCCGGGTGCTCGAAGGCCACGTAATAGGTGCCCGGGTCGACTGCGTAGTCGGAAAGGGAGGTCTGGCCGACTTCCTTGCCGTTGAGCTTGATCACCGTGCCTTCGGGCAGGCCGGAGATGTTGAGCTTGCCTTGGCGGGCCATGCGGGCCTCCTGCTCCATCGCGGCATGCTCCTTCTCGCGGGCGGCCTCGGCGGCGACGATCTTCTCGGCCAGGGCGGCGGCTTCGGCGGCAATGCGGGCTTCTTCCTCTGCCTTGCGCTTCGCTTCCTCTTCCGCCTGGCGGCGGGCTTCTTCCTCCGCCTGGCGTTGGGCCTCCTCTTCGGCCTGGCGCTTGGCTTCGGCCTCCTGGGCTAGCTGCTCCGGCGTCTTTTGCGGGGCCTGCACCACCTTGGCGGTCGGCTCGGCGCTCTTGCCTTGCCCCATGGCAAAGAAGATACCACCGCCGATGAGCAGCAAGGCGATGATCGCGGCAATCAGGGGCAGCGGGCTGCCCTTCTTGCGCTCGGGCACGGGCTCCGGCGTCGGAGCCGGGGTGGGCGCGGGCTTGGCAGCTACCGGGGCGGGAGTCGGCTTGACCGGTTCCGGCGCTTTGGCGGCAGGGGCAGGCGCTTCCTCACCCACTTCAAAGTCTTCCTCCGGGTCCATCGTCGGCTCTTCGGCTTCCGCCTGGCTTCCGGCGATGGAAACGAAAGTGGCCCGCGTCATGCCCTTGGGCGTATCGGCTGCCGCCACATCGCTCGGCACGAGGAACGGGCACTCTTCGTCTTCCAGATACCACTGCCAGGCGGTTTCGCTCGGCCGCTCGATCCGGGCCAAAGCACCGGCGACAGCGGGGGCCAACAAAGTCTGCGGCACCTTCTCGCTCTCGTTTTCGGGCTGTGCACCGCCTTGGGGGGCGGGCCAGCGCAAGACCGCACGCTCGGCATGGGCACCGATCGCCTCCGTCATCCAGTCCGCCGAAGGAGGCAGGGAGGAGAAGGCGAGGGCGCGGACGGGTTCGCCGATGATCTCTTCGGTCGCGTTCAGGTCCTGGCGCAGGCGTTGGCCGATCTCCTGGGTCAACGCCTCGGCCGAGGCGGAAAAGTCGTAAAGCCCTTCGTAGACGAGCTTGGCGGCCGAACCGGGGAACTTGAGGTTCAGCTCTTGCTGCAAGCGGGCCACAAGGCTGTTGAGGCCGGTCGAAGTCTGGCGATGCAGGCGCAGGCCGCGCCCGCTCATGATCCACAAGTCGCAGCGGTCGTCGTGCAGCTCCACCAGAGCGACGGGGCCGCCGTGGTCCTGAGCCCGGGCAATCGGGATCAGGTAGCTGAGGTTCGCGGGCAACGCGGCCAGCACGTGGCGGCGATCGAGGCTCACCTCGCTGTTGTCCAGCAGGCGGCCGATCTGTCGCACCTCGTTGCGGGGCACGGCAATGGCGAGGGCGGGGCCTTCGCCCGCGTAGGCTTCGCCGGTCGTGGCCTGGAAGAGCCCCAGCAGGTGGGTTTCGGGGCGCACGCCCGCCTCGCGCAAGTCTGGCCAGACGGCGGCGCGGTCCTGTTTCCAGGAGCTGGGCGGCTCCAGGCGAAACCGCGTAACGGTGGCCTTGGAGGCGAGGAAATAGCGCAGGTTCAGCTCGTCCGGGGCGGGCAGGAAACCAGGCAGCAGCTTGTCCCAATCTTCCCGGTTTTTGGGGCTGCGATACAGGGCTTTGTAGCAGAGCGCGGGCGAATCACCAACCAGGGCAAACGCAAGTTGCGAGTCCGTTTGGTCGGAGACTAGGCCCAAGGGCAGAGGGTCCATAGGTCAGCCTTCCAGTTCGATGCAGGTCGAACTGCTGTGGTTAGAGAGTTGAGGGTAGTTATGCGAGGAACTTTAGGGGTAATTGTTTACTGACTACCAGCTTACGAGATGTAAAGGACAAATGTAGTATCGGCGGAGAACTCTCGAAATGTATAGGTTGTTTACCTCTAATCATAAGCAGGAGGTCTTTCCGCTTGTCTCTGCCGGAGGGGATTTTTACGGTAGCGTTGCGCACGGAGGCTCGCCCTCGGGTTAAGAAGTTGATCTTCTGGCCGATAAGCCCTAACTGGCGTTGCCCCCGCCCCTCGCTTTCCCCCTTCCTTTGCCCCCTGCTGCCATGCCTGTTTCCGTCACCTCCCGCCTATCGGCACCGTGGTTTGTCCTTCAGCCCGACGAATCGTTGCGCTGCGGTCTCATCCTGCGCCTCTACGAGTTGGGGTTTGACTCCCTCTGCCTGGATGCGGTCGACGAGCTGCTCGTGCGCCTGCCGGAAGAGGCCGCCTCGGGCGTGCTGATCGGTGGCGATACGACAGAGCACGCGCTGAAAGCCGCCCAACGGGTCAAGGACGCCTTCCCCCGCCTGCCCGTGATCCTCGCCTCCCCCACGGCCAGCTTTGGCGACGTGGTCGAAGCCATGCGCGCGGGCCTGGACGATGTATTTGAATGGCCGCTCGAAGAAGCCGTCTTGCGCGAACGCCTGCTCAAGATCACCGGCCTCGGAGCGCCGGCCCGGCGTCAGCTCGTCTTGAGCCGCGGCTTGTTCGAAAAGCTGCCCGCCCTCAACCAGACCTCCCTGCCCGCCCCGGCGGCCCCTGCCGCCGCAGACGACGCAGGCTTTGCCGAGATCGAGGAACGCGTCCGCGATTGGCAGGCCGAGTTGGCCGAAAAGGAGCAAGACATCTCGTTCCGCGAAGCCGAGATGCACCTCAAGCTCGAACGGCTCAACCACGACCGCCTGCTGGTGCAGGAAGGCACCGAAGCCCTGGAAGAGCGCGAGCTGGCCCTGATGGAGCAGACCAAGGCGCTGGAAGAACGTCAGGCCCTTATCGCCGATCAGGACGCCCTCTTCCGCCAGCGCGAAGCCGAGTGGCAACAGCGCGACCGTGAGGTGCAGGAGGCTTCGACCCGCGCGCAGACCCGCGAACAAGAGCAGGCCGCCTTGCAGCAAGAGCTGGAGCAGCAACGTGCGCAGCTCGATGAAGCGCTGAAAAACCAGCTGCAGAAGCGCCTCCAAGTCGAGCAGGAACTGGCCGAGGTGGCCGAGCGCAAGAAGGCGCTGGAGCACGACATCGCCGTCAAACGCGAGGAAGACGCCCGGTTGGAAGCCTCGCTCAACGACGTGCGCATCGAGCTGGCCGCCCACGAGCAGCAGAAGACCGAGCTGGAGGCGCAGATTGCCGATGCCGACAAGGCCCTCGCCGCCGCCAAGCAACGCTTTGAACAGGAAAACGCGCTGGCCCTCGAAAACGTGCGCCAGCGCATGATGGAGGCCAACGAACGGGCCGAAGAGATCGCGGAGCTCGAGCGCGAGCTGGATGAGCGCCAGGAGCAAATCTCCGCCCGCGAGCAGAAGCTGGCCGAAGCCGCCGACCGCCTGCGCCAGCTCGACGAACGCGCGGCAGAAGTCGAAGCCGCCGAAGCCGCCCTGCAGGCCCGCGAAGCCAAGCTGCAGGCGACCGAAGAGGCCATGCAACAGCGCATGGACGAGCAGACTATGCTCGACAACCAACTGCAGGTCCGCGAAGTCGAACTCTCCGAGCAGGAAGAGATGATCCAAGCCGGGCGGGCGCAGCTCGAAGAGCGTCAGGCCGAGATCGAGACAGCTCAGGCGGCCCTCGCCGAAGCCGAACAACGCTTTTCCTCCGAGCGCGAGTCCTACGACTTGCGCCTCGTCGAGCTGGAAGACCAGGAAGCCGAGATGGCCGAGCTGCGTCGTCGCCTGGGCGAAAGCCAGCGCGAAGCCGAAGCCCGCCTCAAGGTCGCCCGCGAAGAAGCCGAAAAGCTGGAGAAGGAAAAGACTGCCTGGCAGGAACGCTACGAGCAGGAAAACACCCAACTGAGCGAGCGCCGCCAACGCCTGACGACCGACATGGAGTCGCTCCAGCAGCGCATGCAGGCCTTCGAAGGCGATCGCGAAGAGTTCAGCCATGCGGCCGAACAGCGCGAGCACGAGCTGAAAGACCTCGAAGCCGCCCTACAGGCGCAGACCGCCGAATTTGAACAGGCAATCCAGGACCGCCAGCGCCAGATCGAAGACCGCGAGCGCAACCTCGTCTCGACCATCGACGACCTGGAGCGGCGCGAAAACGAATTGCTCGAGCGCGAGCAGGAGCTGGAGGCTAACTTCCACCAGTTCGACCTGGAAGTAAACGAGCTGCACGAAGCCCGCGAAAGCCTTGGGCGTGAGCGGCAACAGATGCTGGCCGAGGTCGAAGAGCAAAGCCGCACCGTGGCGCAGGAAGCCCAGAACCTGCTCGAAGAAAAGAAAATGATCTCCAAGCACCTGCGTGAAGCCCGCGAAAAGAACAAGGAGATCTACCAGCGCAAGGCCGAGCAGGAGCGCTGGCTACGCGAAGAAAAAGCCCGCCTCGTCAAGGAGTTCATGGAGAAGGAGCAAGAGCTGCTCGCCGAAATCGCCGCCCAGCGCCAACAAGGCACCGCCACGGCGTAGGGGCGCGGGAGTTTTTCGCCGCAGTGGCACCCCTCCGGGGTGCTTTGTGCGGCTAGAATAACCCGGGGTATCGGTCCGCCGGTGCGAACCTCAACCCCGCGCTAGGGGCTGGCAAGCCTCTGGCTTGCTGAAAGTTGCAGCATCCTGAAGGGATGCTATCTCTTAGCCTGCAGTTGAGGTTCGCAAGGCGAACCGACACTGCAGGAAAACGTTCGAGGAAAGAATGCACCCTGGAGGGGTGCCACAGGGGGAGGAACGTCCACATCACCACCGCCTGCCGCGAAACCAGATCGGCGCGGAGCGCCGCAGTCCCAGAGGGCTGCTGGATCAGTTACATGCCGAGGTGGCGGCGGATCATTTCTTCGGTGATGGTCTCGCCTTCGGCCTCCAGGGCGGCGAGCACGACGACGCTCTCCAACTCGACGAGGTTGCCCGGCCAGCGGTATTGCATCATCAGATGCAGGGCCTCGGGGGTGAACTCGGTCTGGCGCTGCTCGTCGGTCAACTCCAGCGAATGGTGGAGGATGAAGGCGCAGAGGCCCGGCAAGTCGTCGAGACGGTTGCGCAGCGGGGCCGGGTCGATCAGTTGCTGGCTGATCTTGAAAAAGAGGGAGATCTGGAAGCGGTCTTCGGCCATCGCCTGCTCCAGGTCGTGATCGGCGAGGAAGACGATCAGATTGTGCTCCTGATAGAGCTCGATCACCTCATCCAGCTCGTCCTGAATATCCTTCGGCAGGCTCTCGACCTTCTCCAGCAGCAAGGTCGAGCCCGGGTGGTTCTTCAGCAAGGTGCCGCCCTTGCCGTCGGTACCGATCAGCAGCTCGCGGAGCGCATCCGGCTCTTCCAGCGAGCAATCGAGCTGGATGTAGTCACCCTTGGGGGCCGGGCGGTGCTCGTGCAGGTAGAGCACGATCTCGCGCTTGTAAGTGCCCGTCTCGCCCTGGATCAACAGGAAGCCGCAATGGTTTTGCTCCAGCAGCTCGCGGATCTGCTCGCGCATGGCTACCACGGATGGATCTTGCCCATACAGGCCCAGCAGTGAGACGTCTTCCACCGCATGGTGGGCCGACTCGGGCTCCTGGCCGGCGGCCGCCCGCTGCTGCTCCAGCAGGCGGTGGATCGCGCCCGCAAACTCCGCCGAGCGCATCGGCTTCACGAGGAAATCGCGGGCCCCGCTGCGCATCGCACGCAGCGCATCTTCCTTGCGCGCACGGGAGCTGGCCAGGATCACGGCCGCGTCGTGCTGTTGGCGGCGCAGGCGTTCGAGCAGCGCAAAGCCCTGGTTTTCCTGCTCCAGCACGGTCACGGCAGGCTGGCGCTGCTCAAAGAGCGACAACGCCTCATCGGGCCGTGCGGTGGCCAGCACTTCGTGACCGAGGGGTTCAAGGATGAAGCGAAAGGCGTCCTGCACCTTGGCTTCGCGATCTACAACGAGGACCAGCGCCATAACTCTTGTGGGGTGCCAACAAAAAACCACCCGTTGGGGTGGTTTGCGAGGAAAAACTGGGGGCGGCGACTATTCTTCGACCCATCCGTAATCGGCGGGGTCGGCCCCTCGAGCGCGCATGGCGGCCTTGAGCTGCTCCATGTCGAGCTGGGTACCGGCGGCGATGTTGTGGTCGCGATACCAGCCGTCGCGCATCTCGATGGCAAACTGGAGGTTGCTGCTGCGGCTCTTGATCGACTGCGTGTTGTAGGCAAACATCGTGTAGACCTCCTTCAGCCTGCCCTGCGGGTCGAAGAACCCGATCGAGAGGTTGATCGGCACGTTCTGCATCCAGAAACTCATCGGCTGCGGCGCCTGATAGAGGAAGATCATGCCCTCGTTCTCGTCCAGACTCTCGCGATACATCAGGCCCTGCTGCCCTTCGCGGGGCGAGATGGCCAGCTGCACGTTGATCGTCTGGTCGCCCAGCTGGATGGGGAAGCGTTGCTCGAAGGGGGCCGCCTCGTCGCGGCTCGCCACCTGATCGGCCTTCGGGTTTCCGGAATCGCAACCCGCCAGAGCGGCGACGAGCAAAAGCAGGGAAACGCGCAACCAATGGGAGAGCTTCGGCTTCATAGGCGAAAGGACTAGACACTTGCGGACCTATCACAATCCTAATTTTCCATGCCTGCCGAGCTTTGCCCCCTGCTCTACGCCTCCACCCACCAAAGCGCCGACGTCCTCTACCTGGGCGGCGTCTCCGTGCCCGACCCCATCCTGGCGCTCGTCTGCCACGGCCGCTCCATCGCCGTCGTCAACCGGCTGGAATACGCCCGCGTGCGCCGCGACGGCCGTTTCGACGAAGTCCTCTCGTGGGAAACCTGGGCGGCCAAGGCACGCGAAAAGTTTGGCCAACGCACCAAGCTGCCGGTCGACATCCTGCGCCTGCTGGCCGAAGAGTTCGACCTGCCGGGCTTCCTCGTGCCGCACGACTTCCCCACCGGGCTGGCCTTCGACCTCAAAAACCGCCGCCTCAAGGTCAAGGTGGCCGAGGGCATGATCTTTCCGCAGCGCGCCTTCAAGCGCGACGACGAGGCGGCTGGCATCCGCGCCGGCAACGCCGCCTCTGCCGGTGGCTTCCGCGTGGTCGAAAACGCCCTGCGCGCGAGCGCCGTGCGCGACGGCAAGCTCTACTTCGAAGGCGACTACCTGACCAGCGAGCGCCTGCAACGCCTGATCGAGATCGACTGTCTGCAGCGTGGCGCCGAATCGCACGACACCATCGTGGCAGGCGGCGACCAGGCTTGCGACCCCCACCATCGGGGTGCCGGCCCCCTCCGCCCCAACGAGCTGATCGTGGTCGACATCTTCCCCAAAGACCTCGCCAGCGGCTACCATGGCGACATGACCCGCACCTACCTCAAGGGCAAGGCCAGCGAGCAGCAGCGTGTCTTGGTCGAGACCGTGCTGGAGGCCCAGCAGACGGTGTTGAAGCAGCACGTAGCGGGCGCCAATGGCCGCGACCTCTATCAGTGGGTGTGCGAGTTCTTCGAATCGAAGGGCTTCAAGACCGAAGACCGCGACGGCGTCCCGGTCGGCTTCTTCCACGGCCTGGGGCATGGGCTCGGTCTGGAAGTGCATGAGCCCCCTCGCGTCAGCCGAATCGACGACGTGCTGCAACCGGGCCACGTCGTAACGGTCGAACCCGGCCTTTATTACCCCGGCCTCGGCGGCTGCCGCATCGAAGACGTCGTGCGCATCCGCGAAAACGGCGCGCCCGAGCTGCTCAGCGAGCATCCTTACGATTGGGAAATCGCGTAAGGGTAGGGGGAAAATTTACTCCAAGGCGCAGCGCCGCAAAGATGGGCGCTCTGGGAGTGCTGGGCTCTGCCCAGATCTGGTTCTTAAAGCAGCGTGCAAAGTCTACGGTCGTTCCCGCCGGGCGTAATGTAGCTTGCTATTCAAACCAGATCGGCGCGGAGCGCCGCAGTCCCAGAGTGATGTGCCTTTCCCGAAGCGAAACCTTACTCGACGCGGAGGAAACGGGATTTGCCGCGGGAGTAGCTCTGGGAGTCGCGCTCGGGTTCCGGTGCTGGTTGGCGCGTTTCGGCGGGCGGGCCGGCGGGGCGCGAGCTGGGCAGTTCCGAAGCGCGGAAGAGCTGCGCCAGGGGAAGTGTGGCGGTGTGGCCGGCCTGATCGGCAAAAACGATGCGGGCGTCACGCACGTACTCGCGACCGATGGTGAAGGCACCGTTGCGCGTCTCCACCGGCACGCTGACGATGGTGCGGCTTTCGGGGCCGATCTGGAGCAGCGCCTCGATGCCCTCTTGCGCCACATCGAGCTGCAGCGAGAGGCTTTGGCCGTGGTCGGCGATGTAGACGCGGGTGTCGAGCTGGCCGCTGCCGAGTGCCAGTTGCTCTTCCACCGTGCGGGCGGAGAGATGGGCGGCGGCCAGGAGGGCGAGGCAAAGGCTGACGAGTGCTTTCATATGAGGGAGCTAAGGATTACATGCGCTCGAGCGTTTCGAGCCCGAGCAGGTGGAGGCCGGTTTCCAGCACGGTAAGCGTGCGGCTGGCCAGGACGAGGCGACGGGCGCGCACATCCGGTTCGTCGACCATCACGCGGCAGGCGTTGTAAAAGCTGCTAAAGACGCCGGCGAGGTCGAAAAGGTAGGTGCAGAGGAAGTGCGGGCGCAGGTCGCTACGGGTCTGCTCGATCACCGAGGGGAAGGCGAGCAGCTTGCGCGCGAGGGCGATTTCTTCTTCTGCCTCCGGGGCACTGGCGCCTTGCTCGGCGGCCACATCGCCCGGGGTCACGCCCAGACGGCGGAAAATGCTGTGCAGGCGGGCCACCGCGTAGAGCAGATAGGGGGCGGTGTTGCCTTCCATGGCGAGCATCTGCTCCCAGCTAAACTTGTAGTCGCTGGTGCGGTTTTGGGAAAGGTCGGCATAGCGGATGGCACCGAGGCCGACGACGCGGGCGATTTCGGCACACGCTTCGTCGCTCAGGCGTTCCTCTGCCGGGCGCTCGGCCTGCTTGGCGTCTACGGTGCAGCGGGCGCGCTCGATGGCCTCGTTCAACAGGTCCTTGAGCTTCACGCTCTCGCCGGAGCGGGTGCGGATGGCCTTGCCGTCTTCACCCAACACGGTGCCGAAGCCCAGGTGGCGCATCTCGGGCACGGGGTAGCCCTTGGCGGCAAACCACTTCTGCACGGTCAGGAAAAGCTGCTCGAAGTGGTCGCCTTGCGGCAGACCCACGACATAGAGCATTTCGTCGGCCTTGAAGTGCTCGACGCGGTGGAGGATGGTGGCGAGGTCGGTGCTGGCATAGTTGCTGGCACCGTCTTTCTTGCGCACGAGGAAGGGCTGCGTCTTGAAGCGGGGATGCTCGGGGTGGAACACCACCAGCGCGCCCTGGTCTTCCTGCGCGAGGTTGAGGTCGCCCAGCTCCGCGTAGATGCGGTCGACCTTGTCGCGGTAAAAGCTCTCACCCAGCACCTCGTCGAACTTCACGCCGAGCATGTCGTAGATCTGCTGGAAGTTGCGCCAGCTGGCGTCGGTGATCTGCTGCCAGATGCGGAGGTTTTCGGCATCGCCCTGCTGGAGCTTCACCAGCTCGTTGCGGCACTCGTCTTCGGCCTCGGGGCTGGACTTATAATGCGCGCTGCCCTTGCGGTAGAGAGCCTCCAGCTCGGTCACTTCCTGCACCTGGGTCAGGTCGGTGCCGGTGGCTTTGACTGCCCAGATGAGCATGCCAAACTGCGTGCCCCAGTCGCCGATGTGGTTGTCGCGGATCACCTTGGCGCCGCAGAACTCCAGCAGGCGCGCGACGGCCTCACCGATGACGGTCGAGCGGATGTGGCCCACGTGCATCTCCTTGGCCGTGTTAGGCGAGGAGTAGTCGACGATCACCGTGCGGCCGTGGTCGCTCTGACCCGCGCCAGTGCGCAAGGCCGATTCGTCGCGAAAGCTTTGCAGCCACTGGAGCAGGAACTGCGGCGTGAGGCGGAAATTGATGAAGCCGGGGCCCGCGAGCTCCCACTGCACGTTGGCGGCGTCGAGCAGGTTGGAAGCGGCAAGGGCATCGAGCAGGGCCTGGCCGAGCGCGCGCGGGTTCTTCTTGGCCTGCTTGGCCCAAGGCAGGACGCCGTTGGCCTGGAAGTCGCCATGTCGGGGATCGGCGGGGCGCACTTGCGGGTCGAAGGCCGGTCCGAAGTCTTCGAGTCCGGCGGCCACTTGCCGCAGCGCCTGGTCGATCACCTGCGCGGGGGAAAACGCGATCTGCTCCATAAGCGGGCAATGAAAGAGACCGCCCGCCAAAGGGCAAGTGCGGAAGTCCGCGCACCGTGGGCAAAAAGAAACGGTGCCCACAAGAACAGGCACCGTTTGGGAAACAAAAGCCGGTCAGACCTTAGAAGCTGAAGTTCACACCGAGTTCGACAGCGCTGTCGTAGCCGACTTCATACTCGCCACCGAACCAGCTGTCTTCGAACAGCTTGACGTCGTCCAGCTCGATATAGCGGTAGCCGAGGCGCAAGGAGACGTTTTCGGCCACTGCGTATTCGATGCCGGCCAGCACTTGCCAAGTGAAGGTGTAATCGTCGTCTTCACCAAGGTTGCTATTGGTGTCCAGCGTAACCTTGGAGAAACCCAGACCAGCGCCCACGTAGAGCGAGAGGCCGGAGGAGGCGTCGGCGACCTGCAGGCGGTAGTTGGCCATCAGCGGGATGATGCCGGTGTCGATGTCGTAATCATCTTCCGACGTGTAGCCGATTTCAGCTTCCACGATACCGCTGAGGGCGGCGGTGTGGGCGAAGCTGTAGCCGAAACGGGCGGTGTACATGGGCTCTTCGGCTTCGAACAGGTAGCCGACGGAAGCACCGGTGATGAATTCAGCAGACAGGGTGCTCGAAGCAGCGAGCAGACCCACGATAAGGGTTTTCTTAAACATTTCTGAATGGTTTGACTTGAGAACGGTGGAGCAGGATCGAAAACGCGTTACTGGTCAAACCAAAATTACGTTTTGCAGCCGATTGGCAGCCTCGCTGATCGCCGCGATCAGGCCGGGTGCAGATTTCAGCGGCCAAGTCTGCGAAGTGTGCTAAATTACAGGCACGAGAATGGCGATCGAAAGCCCCTTGCTGCCTCCACGTCGGGCGGCGCATATACAACAAAAAGCCGCATTGCGAGAATAAGCTCGACAAAACGCCATATAATGGTCTAAGAGTAAGAGGCTTACGGAGTAGCCTCCAAACCGGTCAGCCGTCCGAACGTAAGCATGAGAAAAAAAATCGTATCCGCGCGCAAGTTTATCCCGCCGTCCTTTGCCTACCTGATCGAGAAAAAACGTGATGGCGGTGAATTCACGGAAGATGAAATTCGCTACATTGTCGATTCCGTGATCGACAAGGAGATGCCCGAGCACCAGCTCGCCGCGCTCTGCATGGCCATCTACTTCCAGCCGATGAGCGCCCAGGAAACGGCGACGCTAGCCGAAGAGATGATGCTCTCCGGCGAAGTGGTCGACCTTTCCCGCATCACCAAACCCAAGATCGACCGCTACTCGACCGGCGGCGTGGGTGACAAGACGGGCCTCGTCCTCCTGCCTCTCGCAGCCGCCTGCGGCGTCGTGATGCCCAACATGAACGGGCAGGACGAAGACTTCGTCATCAGCACGCTCGACAAGCTTTCCTCCATCCCGAAGTTCAACCCGCAGCTCAAGCTCGACAGCTTTGTCGACCAGCTCAACGACGTGGGCTGTGTGATCGCGGAGCAGAACAAGGAAATCGCCCCGGTCGACGACATCCTTTACCACATGCGCCAGGCCACCGCCACGGTGCCGAGCCTGCCCCTGATCACGGCCTCCGTGCTCAGCCGCAAGCTGGCCCAGGGTGCCGAAGGTCTCGTGGTGGACGTGAAGTGGGGCAACGGCTCCTTCATCAAGGAAGTCGAGCAGGCCAAGCAGCTCGCCCGCTTCATCACCCGCGTCGGCCGCTCAATGAAGCGCCGCTGCGTCGCGCTGGTGACGGACATGAACCAGCCGCTCGGCGATACCGTGGGCACGGCCCTCGAAATCAAGGAAGCCATCAAGCTGCTCAAGGGCGAAGGCCCCGAAGACCTGCAAGAGCTGGTGCTGAAGATGGGCATGGAGATCGTGCGCCTCGCCGGCGTCGCGGGCTCGACCCTCAGCGCCAAGCAAAGCGTGCAACGCGCGCTGCAGGAAGGTGCGGCCTTCGAGAAGTTCAAGGAAATGGTCGCAGCCCAAGGCGGCGACACCTCCGTGCTGGACGACCCGAGCAAGTTCCCCGAAGCCAAATACGTGCGCAAGCTGCCCGCCCCCAAGCGCGGCTACGTGCACACGATCAACGCCGGCATGATCGCCCGCGGCGTGCAGATCCTGGCCGAAGGCGACAAGAGCGGCAAGCTCGACCCGGCCGTCGGCGTCAGCGAGATCAAGAAGGTGGGCACCCAGGTCAAGCAAGGTGAGCCGCTGATGATGATCCACTACAACGACGAGTCCAAGCTCGACAGCGCCCTCGAATACCTCAAGCAGGCCTACCGCCTCGCTCCCAAGCGCCCGACCCCGCCCGAACTCATCGTCGAGCGCGTGGCCTAGATCGCTTCGTTTACCTTTTTACCAACGCGGAACCCACAACCAGGTTCCGCGTTTTTTTGTGCCCGGAGCCCTGCCCTACCCGATCATTTCGCGCAGTTGGGCCTCGTCGATCACGGGGACGCGAAGGGATCGGGCCTTGTCGAGCTTGCTGCCCGCCTCTTCGCCCGCCAGCAGGTAATCCGTCTTTTTGCTCACGCTGCCGGTCGTCTTGCCGCCCGCTTTTTCGATCACGGCCTTGGCCTCGTCGCGGCTCCAGCTCGGCAACGTGCCGGTGATGACAAACGTCTTGCCCGCCAGCGGCAGCTCACTCGCTTCGCCCGGCTCCGGCGGCAACTCGTCGGCGCTCGCTTCCATGCGCAGCCCCGCCTTGGCCAGACGCTCCAGCAACGCCTGATTCTTCTCCTCGTCGAACCACTGGCGGATGCTCTCCGCCATCTTGTCGCCGATCCCGTTGAGCGCGACCAGCTTTTCGACCTTCGCTTCTCGGATCGCTGCCACCGAGCGGAACGAGCGGGCGAGGATCTTCGCCGCCTCTGCACCCACCAGCGGGATGCCCAGGCCGTGCAACAGGCGCCAGAGGTCGCGCTGCTTGCTCGCCTCGATGCCCTCGATCAGGTTTTCGGCGCTTTTCTGGCGAAAACGGCGGTCGTCCAGCGCGAGCAGCGCATCGACGGTCAGTTGATAAATATCCGCCGGATCGCGCACCAAATCCTTCTCCATCAGCAGCTCGATGCTCTTGGTGCTGAGGCCCTCGATGTCCATCGCGGTGCGGCCGGAGAAGTGCTCCAGCCCGCGCCGCGCCTGCTCGGGGTTATCGGTCGTGCGCAAGCGCCAGGCGGCTTGCCCGGGCACTCGCTCGGCGTCGAAACCCAGCTCCTTGAGCCGCGCCGCGTAGTCAAACGGCACGCTGTCGGCCGGGCGGCGCGAGGTGACGACGCTGACCACGGCGGGGATGATCTCGCCCGCCTTTTCCACGATCACGGTATCGCCTTCGCGGATGTCCTTGCGCTGGATCTCGTCTTCGTTGTGCAGCGTGGCCCGCTTGACCGTCGTCCCGGCGAGCAGCACCGGCTCCAGCTCGGCCACCGGGGTCAGGGCACCCGTGCGGCCAATCTGGATGGAAATCTGTTTGAGCACCGTCTCGGCCTGCTCCGCCGCAAACTTGTAGCTGATGGCCCAACGCGGGGCCTTGGCCGTCTGCCCCGCCGCCTCCTGCGCCGCGCGCACGTCGAGCTTCAGCACCGCACCGTCGGTCGGGTAAGCGAAATCGCCGCGCAGGCGGTCCAGCTCTTCCACCGCGCCCCAGGCCGCCTCGATGCCCTCCACCAGCCAGAATTTCTCGACCGTGGGCAGGCCCCAACGCTGGAACGTCGGCGCGAGGTCGCTCTGGCGCTCAAAGGTATAGCCTTCGCAGATCCCCAGCCCGTAGACGACCAGCTCCAGCCGGCGGCTCGCGACCAGTCGACGGTCGAGCAGCTTCAACGTGCCCGCCGCGAGGTTGCGCGGGTTCATGTAGGTATCCAGCCCGGCCTCCTGGCGCTCCGCATTGATGCGCTGGAACTCCTGGTAGGTCAGGTAAATTTCGCCGCGAATCTCGACCAGCTCCGGCCAGTCTCCCGGCTCGCCACGCAACTGCTGCGGCAGGTAGGAGATGGTCTGCGCATTCAGCGTCACGTCGTCCCCCTCGGTGCCGCTGCCTCGGGTCACGGCGCGAGTCAGCTTGCCCTTTTCATAGGTAAGGCTGATGGCGGTGCCGTCGATCTTGGGCTCGACCAGTAGGGGCAGCTTACCGCGCGACACCCACGTTTCTTCGACGCCCGCGCCCTTCAGGGCATTGACGAGGCGGTCGGCCCAGGCGAAGAGCTCGCCCTGCTCGTAGGTGTTGGCGAGGCTCATCATCGGCACGCGGTGCCGGGCGGTGACAAAGCCTTCGCTGCGGTCGTCGCCCACCTTCTGGGTCGGGCTCGCGGGTGTGACCAAGGCCGGGTATTGCTGCTCCAGCTCCTGCAACTCGCGCGCGAGGGCGTCGAACTGCTGGTCGGTCAGCTCGGGCTGATGCTCGACGCGGTAGAGGTGCTCGTGCCGCTCGATCTGTGCGCGCAGGGCCGCCGCCTGTTTCTCGATGTCTGCTGGAACTTTTCCCGCTGCCATGCCGCCAGCGTGCGCAGGAGAAGCCCGCAGGCAAGTCAACATACGCGGGTTTCGAGCAGGCGGCGATAAGCCCCCCAGTAGCACCACGCCACAGCAGCCACGACGGCGCCCACCGCATTGGCCACGATGTCGCGCAGGTCGAAGACGCGCACGGGGTTCATGCCCTGCACCGTTTCGTCTACCACGCTGTACGCGACGACGAGCAAGACGGCCTGCCAAGGCCTGAGCCCGGTCCGGATCCACGCCGTCGCGAGCAGCCCGAAGACGCCGAAATGCCCCACCTTGTCGAAGGTCCAGAGAGGCAGGATGGCGGCAGGCGGCGGCACTGGGCGGGCCGAAAACATGAGGATTGTCAGCAGCATCGCTACGGCAAAAACCACCGCCCGGCGCCGGGGATTCCGGGAAGGAAACATGCTCGCGGTATTCTCACTTGCCTAGCGAAGGGGCAAGCTTAAGCTTGATTTCTTACGCTTGTTGATCCCAATGTGCGCAGACCCCCTCATTTCGTCTGCCCCTCACCATACTTGTGCATGTCCCAATCGACGCTGAAAGAACAGGAATTGCGTGAATCGCTGAAGCGATGCTCCGAGCGCACGATTGAAGCAGCGATCAGCTTCCAGACCAGCCGCGATCCTGAATTGATCCCCACCATCGTGCTCGGGATCGTCGAACGCTTTGCCGATCCAGAAGTCCGCCCGAAGATCTGGGAAGGCGGCGACGACGTCCGCCTGATGGAAGATCTCGGCATCGATTCGCTGCTCCTCGTCGAAATCGTCATGCTGACGGAAGAAGTGCTCACGATCTCGATCGAGAACGAGGAACTGCGCCACCTGCGCACCCTCGGCGATGTGAAGCGCTACCTCGACGCCAAGATCAAGGGCGAGCCGATCGAGTTCGGCGGCGAAAAGTTTACCTTCGAGCAACTGCTCAACCTGATGCCGCACCAGCCCCCCTTCCTCTTCCTGCACGACGCGAAGATGGACGGCGAATTCGCCGAGGGCAGCTACCGCATCTCGGGGCAGGAAGAGTTCCTCGAAGGCCACTTCCGCGGCAACCCCGTGTTCCCGGCCTCGCTCATGCTCGAAGCCCTCGGCCAGCTCGCCGTCTTCTACCTGCTCAAGAGCCAGAAGGCCGAGTTGAAGGGCCTCGTCGACCCCAAGTCCATCTATTTCCTCTCGGCCGAAGGCATTCGCTGCCACCGTATTTGCCGACCGCAAGACACCTTGCAGCTCAAGGTGAAACTGCTGCGCGTCCACTCCCCGCTCGCACAATTCTCCGGCACCATAACTTGCAATGGCGCCAAAGTGGCTAAAGTAGAAGAACTCGCGCTTTCGATTGCGTCGTTTTCCACGGAAGACGGGGAAAGCGAACCGACTTCTCTCTAGCTCACTTGAACCCTCGCTACCAAGCTCTGCAGCCCGTCGTGGTCACCGGCCTCGGCTGGGCGACCTGTCTCGGCACCGACCGCAGCTCCGTCTCGAACCGGCTGCGGCGGATGGAGCACGGTATCCGGCCCTTCCCGCCCTTCGAAGATCCGAAGATTCCCATCGCGCTCGCCGCGCCGGTCGAAGGCTTCAACACCGATTCGGCAGATCAGGAAGACTGGACCTACCCGGCATCGCTCAAGCTGCGCCTGGAGCAACTGCGCGGCCTCGCCCCGCACGGCATCTATGCCGCCTACGCCGTCCAGCAAGCGATCGAAGAAGCCAAGCTGGATGCCGACCAGGTCTCGAACCCGCGCACCGGTCTCTTTGCCGCCTCCGCCGGCTCGACCATGATGGTGCACCACCACATGACGCGCATGGACCGCTTTGGCCCCATGCGCTGCTCGCCGCTCGGCATCGTAGCCTCGATCGCAGGCACCCTCAATTTCAACCTCTGCGCGCTGCACCGCATCCGGGGAGCCTCCACCGGCTTCGTCTCGGCATGCGCCTCCAGCGGCCATGCCTTGGGCTACGCCTTTGAAGAAATCGCCCTGGGCCGCCAGGACCGCATGATCGTAGTGGGCGCGGAAGACTGCAATCGCGAGACCATCGCGCCCTTTGCCGGCATGCGCGTGCTCTCCCGCCAAACGGATCCGGATCTCGCCTCCCGCCCCTTCGACCAAGGCCGCGACGGCTTTGTCGGCACCGGCGGCGCTGTGGCCATGGTGCTCGAATCGCGCGAAGCCGCCGCCGCCCGTGGCGCACCCGAACTGGCCGAAATCCACGGTTGGGGACAGGCGACCGACGGCTTTCATGTGGCCGCCCCCCACCCTGACGGCGACGGCCTGCGGCGTGCGATGGAAATGGCCCTCGCCCGCGCCGAAGTCACGCCCGGGCAGATCGACTATGTCAACGCCCACGCCACCTCCACCCCGGTGGGCGATGCCGCCGAATGCAAGGCCCTCAAAGCCATCTTCGGCACCGCGCATGGCCCCTCGATCAGCAGCACCAAGGCCCTCACCGGCCACGGCCTCAGCCTTTCCTCCATCATGGAGACCGCCTTCTGTGTCCTCGCTCTCAACGAGGGCTTTATGCCCGGCTCAGCCCATATCTCTCAACTCGATGCCGAAGCCGAAGGGCTCGACATTATTCGACAGACAAAAGACGCCCAACCGAATTTGGTCTTGACGAACAGCAGTGGTTTCGGCGGTGCTAATGTCTGTCTGGTTCTGGGTCGTGGTAAAACCAATCACGCAGCTCTTCTCTCATGAACCCATCGCACGCTCGCCCAGACAACCGCCGCCGCATCCTGCTCCTCAGCTCATCGACCGGTAGTGGTCATGACCGTAGGGCAGAAGCGTTTCGCAACTGGGTCGAGGAGCTCTACCCGGACCAATTTGAAGTCCGCCAGGAGCAGATCATCGAGAACAGCAGCCGCTTGGGCGCCTTTGGCGTGTGGCTCTACAACCAGATCCAGCGGCACGGGCCCATCGCCCACAACCTGTATTGGGAAATCGTCGAGCTGTTTACGGCCACGCACAGCCAATCCGTCTCCTACGGCGGCCGGTATTATCGCGAGCTGCTCCAAAGCTATCGCCCCCACCTCGTCCTTTCCCTGCACGACTGCACCAACCGGGGCTACTTCCAGGATGCCCGTAAAGTCCTCGGCGACAGTGTGCGCACGATGACTTACTGCGGCGAATGGAGCGGCGGACGCGGCTTCAGCGTCAACTGGGCCGAGCCGAGCGTCGACCGCTTTGTCGCCCGCACCAACGCCGCCCGCATGCACGCGATCGAGCTGGGCGTCCCGGCCGACAAGGCCAGCGTGCTCACCAATTTCCTCCCGCGCCGCGCTCTCGGCGGCTCCTACAGCCTGGTCGAGAAAAAGGCCGCACGCCAAAGCTTCGGCCTGCACCCCGAGCGCTTTACGGTCTTCATCTCCACCGGTAGCCAAGGCGCATCTCACCACCTGCGTTTCCTGCGCTCGCTCCTCCCCCTCGCCGACCGCGTGCAGGCCATCGTTGTCTGCGGGCGCAACGAGAAAGCGTGCGAACAAGTGCGTGCCTGGCACCAGCGACACCCGCAACTGGCGCTGCACCTCGAAGGCTTCAGCCGCCGCATGCCCGAGCTGATGCGCGCTTCCGACTGCGTGGTGACCCGTGGCGGCGCCAATACCGCCGCCGAAGCTCTGCAGGCCGGCTGCCCCGTCGTTTTCCACACCCTCGGTGGCATGATGCCCCAGGAACGCCTCACGGTGCAATACTTCCAGGCGCAGGCCGCAGGCGAACTCGTCCACAACGAGGAAGAGCTGGAAAAGCTGCTCGCCCGCTGGCTCGACCGTCCGGGCGACTACCAGCGCCTGCTGCACCGCTTCCGCCAGCTCCGCGCCGACGACCGCCCGGAAGACCTGCTGCACGACATCGCCGAGATGCTCGGCGTGCGCTCCAAGCGCGCCGCCACCGCCCACGAGCTGGCGCCGGTCGCCGCCGTTTCATGAGCGCCTGGGTCTTCGTCTTCACCACCTTTCCCGTCTCGACGGAGACCTTTGTCCAGCGTGAGATCGAGGCCCTGATCGAGCAAGGCCGCCCCCTGCGCCTCTACTCCTTGTGGGGCGGTAGCGACAGCTTCCACGGCGTGCCGATCGAGCGCTTTGGCCTGCGCGGCATCACTGAAGCCATCGCCCGCCTACCTGGCTGGCTGTGGCGTAACCCGAAGGCACTCACGCGGCCCTTGCGGACGCTGCTCGAAAGCCCCCTGCCCAACCTGATCAACGCGGGCGAGCAATGGCTGGGCCTCGCGGCCGGTCTGCGCTACGCCCACGAATGGGCCGCAGCCGACCTGCGCCACGCCGTCTGGGCCAGTGCGCCGACGACGGCCCTGTGGCTGACCCGTGAGTTGACCGGCGCCCCCTACTCTTTCGGCGGCCACGCCTACGACCTTTTTGAAGACGGCGGCGACGCCCTCCTGCCCACCAAGATCGCCGCCGCTGAAGGCATCCGCACCAGCACCGGAGCCGGGCACGAACGCCTGATCGCCTTCGGCGCAGACCCGCAGCGCGTGTGGCTGATCCGTCGCGGCTTGGTGGACTGGCCTGTCGTCACACCCGTGCGCCCTGAGCGCCGCCCCTTGCGCATCCTCAGCGTCGGCCGTCTGGTCGAAAAGATGGGCTATGCGCGCCAACTGGAAGTCTACGCCCGCCTGAAGCGCGAACGCGTGCCCTTCACGGCCCGCATCATCGGCGGCGGCCCGCTGCACCAAGCCCTGACCGCCGACCTTCAGAAACGCGACCTCACCGCCGAGGTGCAACTGACCGGCGCCCAACCCTTTGCCACCGTGGCCGAAGCCCTCGCCTGGGCCGATGTGCTGCTCTTTACCGGCGTCGTTGCCGCCTCGGGCGACCGCGCGGGCCTGCCCAACATCATCGGCGAAGCCCTCGCCGCCGGCGTCCCTGTGGTCGCGACTCCCGTCGGCGGCGTGGCCGAAGTCATCGTGCCGGAGGAAAACGGGCTGCTCGCCGAAACGGTCGACGATCTTGCCACTGCGCTCACCCGCCTAACCCACGACACCGCCCTCGCCGAAAAGCTGCACACCAACGGCCAGAGCTGGGCCCGCACCCACTTCGACGCTCGCCAAAACGTCGCCCACCTTGCTCAACGACTGGCGGGGACTGTGTCTGCCTGAGCCAACCGGTGCTGCAACAAAAAAGACGAGCGCCACGCGGGCACTCGTCTTGAAACTGCAAAACCTGGACTGCGCGCAGGCGCCTACTTGATCTCTTCGACGGTGGCTTCGAGAGCGTGGCCGTTGATGTTGAGGCGCATCTTCTTCCACTTGGCACCGCCGGCGGGGGCCGGAGCAGTGGCAGCCGGGGCCGGCGCGGCCTGGGGAGCGGGAGCCGGTGCGGCAGCGGCGGGCGTGGCCATGCTGACGGTGGTCGGCTGGCTGGGCGCGTTCTTGCTCGCGTAGTGCTTCTTCAGCTCTTGCGGGAACATGGCCCAGATCACGCAATGCTCGTCGTTGGTCGGCAGGCCTTCCTTCTTCAGCTCTTCGCGCAGCTTTTCCATGCGCGGCTGGAGCAGGTCGGCCGGGCGCTCGGTGATGACCGGCTTCTTGGCCTTCTCGGAGGCGAGCTTTTGCACCTCGGGGTCGACCGGCGCGGGCGTCTGGCCGTAGTAGCCGAGCGCGATGTCCATCGCCTGCGGGCTGAAGTTCTTCCAGCGGCCAAACTTGACGTTGAGCATGGCTTGCACACCCACGATTTGCGAGGTGGGGGTGACGAGCGGGATCCAGCCGAGGGCTTCGCGCACGCGGGGGATTTCCGCAAATACTTCCTCGAAGCGGTCTTCCATCTTCTGCTCCTTCAACTGGTTGCGGAAGTTGGAGAGCATGCCGCCGGGCACCTGGTAGACGAGCGCGTCGCTGTCGACGACTTCGTTCTGGTGCTGGGTGAAGGAGCTGAGCTCACCGTAGACCTTGGTAAAGTGCTCGCGCAGGCGCTCCAGGCGCTTCATGTCGTAGTCCGGACGGCGCGCGTGGTCTTCGAGCATGGCCATCATGCGCACGGTGTCGGGCTGGGCCGTGCCGTTGGCAAAGGGCGTGATCGAGCAGTCCACCGCGTCCGCGCCCGCCTCGATGGCGGCGTAGTAGGTGGCGCCGCCGAGGCCGGCCGTTTCGTGCGTGTGGACCCACACGGGGATCTTCACGCGCTTCTTGAGGCCTTCGACGATGAGCTTGGTGCGGTGCGGGGGGATGAGGCCCGCCATGTCTTTGAGGCAAATGGAGTCGCAGCCGATCTTCTCCATCTCCTCGCCCAGCTCGATGAACTTTTCGACCGTGTGGAAGGGGCTGGTGGTGTAGCAGAGCGTGCCTTGGGCGTGCTTGCCGACCTTCTTCACCGCGTTGACGGCGGCTTGAAGGTTGCGCGGGTCGTTCAGCGCGTCGAACACGCGGAAGATGTCCATGCCGTGCGCGGCGGAGCGCTCGACGAAGGCTTCGACCACGTCGTCAGGGAAATTGGCGTATTGGACGATGTTCTGGCCGCGCAGCAGCATCATGTGCGGCGTATTGGGCGTGCCTTCCTTGATGCGGTCGAGGCGGTCGAACGGGAATTCGTTCAGGAACCGCAGCCCGGCGTCGATGGTCGCGCCGCCCCACGTTTCGAGCGCGCCGAAGCCCAGGGCGTCGAGATCGGCGAGGGCGGGCAGCATTTGCTCGGTGCGCATCCGGGTGGCCGCCAGGCTTTGGTGGCCGTCGCGCAACACGGTATTGTTGAAAGTGACTGGCTGTGGCATTTACAGGCAGGCTAAGCTGTCAATTTGCGGTACTCAACCTAATTCGAGCCGCTAATGCACAGAAAACGCGAAAGAAATGAATCTTATTGCCCGAGCGCGGCCTGAATGACGCTCACCGCGCTGACGAAGGCCGTCTCTACCCGCAGAATGCGCGGCCCCAGGCTCACCGGCTGGTAGCCGTGGGCAAAGATCTGCTGATACTCGCGATCCGAGAAATCGCCCTCCGGCCCCACCAACAGGGCGATTGAGCCCGGGCGCGGCGACAGGGCCTGCATCAGCTCCAACAGCGGGCGCGTCTCGGGGGTGAGAGCCGCGACCAGCTTGACCTCCGCCCCGGCCTGCGCCTGCAAAAACGCCTCCAGCGACTGCACGGGCGGAATCTCCGGCAGGTGAGGGTTGGCGCACTGCTTCAGCGCCTCGATGGCCACTGCCGTCCACTTCTCCACCTTGCTGTCGGCCCGCTTGGCGTCCAGCGACACCTCGCTGTGGTGGGTCGCCAGCGGGACCAGCACGGCCACGCCCAGCTCGGCGGCGCGGTGGACGACATTGTCCATCGTTTTACCCTTGGGCAGCGCCTGGCCCACAATCACCCGGGTCGGCGGCACCGGCAGGGAGGCAATCGCCCGCGCCTCCACCTCCGCCTGCTTCGCGTGGGCGACCGTCAGCGTGCCCAGCCAGCGATGCCCGCTGCCATCGAGCAGCAAGACGGGCTCGCCTTCGCGTGCGCGGCGTACCTTTACCAGGTGGTGGCTCTCTTCCGCGCTGAGGGCAAAGCGTTGCGGCCCACCCTCGGCGGGCAATTCAGGCTGGTAGACGCGCAAATCGGGCCAATCTTCCATGCGGCGCTATTGTTGAAAACGGTGGCCCAAGCGCGAGGAAATAGGGGCGTGCAAAGTTTACTTGCTGCCCGGCTTTTGCTGGCGCTGGACGGCCTTTTCGATCACGGGGTTGCGCTTCACGGGCGCCGCGCAGTCACCACCGCAGCCTCCGCCACAGGCCTTCTTTTTGCGGAAGATGAGCCCGCGCACCAGCCAGACGACGGCGGTGGCCACAATGAGGTAAATCAGCAGGCTTTGGAGGTCGGTCGGCATGACAAGGTAAAGATACGGGGTTATTGGAAGCCGAGCAACTGGCCGAGCTGGAAGACAAGCGCGCCGGCGATCCAGGCCACCGCAAACATGTAGACGACCTGGAAGCCCGCCCAGCGCCAGCTCTGGGTCTCGCGCTTGACGACCGCCACCGTACTGAGGCACTGCAGGGCGTAGACGAAGAAGACCATGATGCTGAGGCAAGTCAGCGGGGTGAAGACGGGCGAGCCGTCGGTCCGCTTCTGGTTGCGCAGGTTGTCGAGCAGGGAATCGGTGTCTTCGCCGCCGTCTTCGACGTTGTAGACGATGGCCATGGTCGAGACGAAGACTTCGCGGGCGGCAAAGCTGGCGATCACGCCGATGTTGATCTTCCAGTCGTAGCCCAGGGGGGAGAAGATCGGCTCCAGCGTGTGCCCGAGGCGACCGGCAAAGGAGTTGGCGAGGTGCTCCTGCGCGTGGTGCGCCTCGATCTCCGCCACCTGCTCTTCGGTCGCCCCTTCGGGGATTTCCTCGCTGAAGGGCGTCTGCGGGTAGTTCATGCCAAACCACAGCACGATGCTCAGCGCAAAGATCACGGTACCGGCGCGGCGCAGGAAGATGACCGCACGGTCGAACATTTCGCGCGCGATCTGCCCCCATTGCGGCCACTTGTAGGAGGGCAGCTCCATCACGAGGCTAGGCGTCTGCCCCTTGAAGAGGAACTTCTTGAAAATCAACGCAAAGAGCAGCGCACTGACCGTCCCGAGCATGTACAGGCCAAACATGATCAGCGCACGCTGCAGCGCCGTGCCTTCGCCTTCGGGGAAAAGGGCCGCGATCAGCACCAGGTAGACCGGGAGCCGGGCCGAACACGTCATGAACGGCGCGACGAGGATCGTCACCAGGCGGTCTTTGGCGCTCTCGATCGTGCGTGTGGCCATGATGCCGGGCACCGCACAGGCGTAGCTGGAGAGCAGGGGGATGAAGCTGCGGCCATGCAGCCCCACCTTGTTCATCAGCTTGTCGAGCATGAAGGCCGCGCGTGCCATGTAGCCGGTCGACTCCAGCAGCGCGATAAAGAAAAAGAGCAGCAGGATCTGCGGCAGGAAGATCACCACGCCGCCTACGCCGGCGATGATGCCGTCGACGATCAGGCCGCGCAAGGCACCCTCGGGCAGCATAGCGGCCGCCCATTCACCCACCGCGCCGACCAGGCCGTCGATCGCGTCCATGAAGGGCACTGCCAGCTGGAAGACGCTGTAGAAAAGCAGGGTGAGCACGCAGGAGAGCACGACGATGCCGCCCACCGGGTGGAGCAGCACCTTGTCGATCCGCTCCGTCATGCTCTTGCGGTTCGGGTTGAAGCGGTGGACCGTCTCGCGCATCAGGTCGCCGATCTGGGCGTAGCGTTGCGTGATGCGCTCGGAGCGCCAGCCCGGCAGCTCGCGGTCGAGGCGCTGCACCCATAGCTGGATGCGCGTCGAGGCGGGGCCGGCGTCGGTCGGGTCAAAATGGTCGATGTCGGCCAACAGCAGGCGGGCTTCTGCCCGGGCCAGGCCTTGATGCGGGCGCGCCCCCCGCTTGAGCACGGGCGCAATTTCCTTGATCGCCTCCTGCATCAGCTCCGGCACGGGCAGGCGCAGGCTGGAAGACGGGAGGTCGGCACGGCTCATGGCCAGCTTCAGCTCCGTCACGCCCTTGCCGCTGGCGGCGGCGCACCGGATCACGGGCACGCCGAGGCGGTGGCTCAGCTTTTCGGTATCGACGCGGATGCCCCGGCGCTCGGCCACGTCGATCATGTTGAGCACCAGGATCGTCGGCAGGCCGATCTCGATCACCTGGGTGGCGAGGTAGAGGTTGCGCTCGAGGTTGCTGGCGTCGATCACGCAGATCACCGCATCGGGCGCCGGCATGTCGCTCCGGCGGCCCAGCAGCACGTCGCGCATGATCTTCTCGTCTGGCGAGCGCACGCTGAGGCTGTAGGAGCCCGGGAGGTCGACGATCCGCATCGGGCGGCCATGCTGCGAGTAGCAGATGCCCTCCTTGCGCTCCACCGTTACGCCCGGATAGTTGCCCACCTTCTGGCGCAGGCCGGTCAGCGCGTTGAAGAGCGTGGTTTTGCCCGAATTGGGATTCCCCACCAGCGCAAAAAGCCGGCTAGCCTGGGCGTCGGCCGCTTGGGCGCCCGGTGAAGCGTTCGGATCTTCGGGAGAAAGGGTGGGTGTAGGAGCCGCCATGGGAAAATCGCAAAAGCTGGGCGCTAGACGAAGCGCACGGAGATGCCCGATGCTTCCCGCCGCCTCAGCGAAAGGTAATAGCCTCGCACCTCGACCTCCATCGGGTCGCCAAGCGGGGCATAACGGATGACCTTGATATGGGTGCCAGGCAGCAAGCCCATCTCCATCAACCGGATGGACTCACGTTCGTCCAAGGTCAGCGCCTCGATGATGGCTTCCTGACCTGGCTCAACCTGATGTAGACACAGCTGGGATACGCTCATAGAGCAAGATGGGCACCCTAGCAGCCGGTTCTAAAGGGTCAAAGTAAAATTGAGATTCATTCTTATCAGAATTTTACATTCCCCTGCGGTCCCTCTTCTGCCGGACTCTGGCCCGCGATCTGCAGAGGCTGGCAGACGTGAAACTGGTCTACGTGAGCGATTCCCAGCCGGGCTTTACCCGCAAGGGGGCAGGCAAGGGTTTTTATTACCTCGACGAGCGGGGGGAGAGGATCCGGGACCGCGAAGTTATCCAGCGCATCAAGTCGCTCGCCATCCCGCCTGCCTACCGCGACGTGTGGATCTGCCCCCTGCCCAACGGACACCTGCAGGCCACCGGGCGCGATGCCCGCCAGCGCAAGCAATACCGCTATCACCCCGACTGGAGCCAGAAACGCAACGACCGCAAATTTGAGCGGCTGCGCGAGGTGGGCGAGGTGCTGCCGGCCCTGCGCCAGCGCCTGCAGACCGATTTGCGCCGCCCGGAGCTCGACCGCCGCAAGGTGATCGCGGCCCTTTTGCGTGTGATGGACCGCACCGGCATCCGGGTGGGCAACGAGATTTATCGCCAGGAGAACCAGAGCCACGGCCTCACGACCCTCGACGAAGACCACGCGGAGGTAGAAGGCTACCACATCCACCTCGAATTTGTCGGCAAATCGGGGGTCGGAACCACGATCGACCTCGACGACCGCCGCGTGGCCAAGGTCATCAGCCTCTGCCACGACTTGCCCGGCCAGCGGCTCTTCACCTTTCGCGAGGCCGACGGCAGCGTGCACCCCGTCGACAGTGCCGACGTCAATGCCTACCTGCACGAGCTGGCGGGCGACTGGCTATCGTCGAAGTACCTGCGCACCTGGTACGCCAGCACCCTTGCCTACGACCGCCTGAGCGGTGCCGATTGCCGGGAGGAAGGCAAGACGGCTCGCAAAAAGACGGTAGTCGAGACGGTCAAGGCGGTGGCCCAGGAGCTGCACAACCGCCCGGCCACCTGCCGCAAATACTACATCCACCCCGCCTTGCTCGCCTCCTACGAAAACGACGGCTGTCTGCCCGAAGTTACCGTCGAGGAGAAGCATCGTCACCTCCGCGCCCACGAAGCACGCTTTCTGGCCTTCTTGCAGCAGGCGGGCGGATAGAAGCGGCTCAGCGAAACGGTTGCCCTGCCCCACCCTGCGGCGTGTGGAGGCGATCTACACCAGCTGCACTTCGGAGAGGTGCTCTCGCAGCTCTTCTTCGGTGGCCTTTTCGGGCAGGAGGGCGCTGAGAGCGTAGCGGTTTTGGCTCACGAGTTGCCAGAATTGGCGGGCGAGGGGCCGCAGGGCCGGTTGCTGCAGGCGGTTGGCCCAGTCGCGCCAGTCCTTGAGAGCCCAGAGGATGGTGATCCAGGCGTCGTCGCCGGTGTAGACGAGGCCGGTGTCGCTAATCACGATCATGTTTTCGCTCGCGTCGTGTTCGGCCAGCTCGGGGTAGGCCATCTGCACGCTGCGCGCCTGCACGGGGAGCAGCTCCAGCTCGAGGTAGGCGGGCTGGCGGATGAGCCAGTTTTTGCACTTGCGGCAAAACGCACAGTCTTGGTCGTAGAATACCAGCAATTTCATCATCTCATTTACCCTCTCCCCACTTCAACAGTGGCAATATGCGCGGCAGGATCTGGTTTTGCTCGCTGCGGGCGACGCGCTCCATGATGCCGTTGGTCAGCTCCACAAACTTGGCCAGCTCGTTGATCTGGCGGTGGAACTCGCGGCCTTCGGGGGTGTCGAACTGTTCGCTACGGTCGGCGCAGTCGGCCAGCACGCGCAGCGCCGGCTCGGTCTCGCGCCGTTTGCGCTCGCGGGTGACGATGCAGAAGATCTTCCACACGTCCTTCTCCGCCACAAAGTAGTCCTTGCGCTGGCCGGGGATCACCTCGGGATGCACGAGCCCCCAGCTTACCAGCTCGCGCAGGTTGGTATTGGCGTTGCCTCGGCTGATCTGCAGGGCCTCCATCACGTCGTCGGTGCAGACCGGCTCGGGCGAGATGAGCAGCAGGGCGTGGATCATCGCCATCGTGCGGTTGATGCCCCACGACGTGCCGAGCGCCCCCCAACTGCGCACAAAGTCGTCGCGCACACGTTGGAAGTCGCAGGAGGCGGTCGCTGGGGTATCGGTAGAGCTACTCATCGTATTTTCAGTAAATACTGAAAACTGGAATTCGCAAGGATATTCGCCCCACAGCGGGCTCCGCTGGTTGACCTCCGGTCGTTCGCGCGTGAAGAATGGCCTTTCCCCATCCGGGCCCCCGATCCATGCATGCTTTTTCTTCCCTAGTGACGCCCCTTCATGCCTTGCATCAGCCCTTGCCGCGTGAGGCGGTCGGTTTTATCGAAGCCCTCGGCCTGCCTACGCGGGAGAGTTATCTCGGCGCGACGAGCTTTGAAGAGCAGCTTTACGTCGAGTGGCTGGCCTCGCGCCTGGATTTTTCGCGAGGGCAAGTGGTCGACTTCGGCTCGTGGCTGGGTTCGTTTGCCCGGTCGGCGGCGCGGGGCTTGTTGAGCAACCCGACGGCGACACCTCGTATGCCACACGACCTGCGGATTCACGCCTACGACGCCTTCAAATGGCTGAAGAGCTTCGACGCATGGGTCTCCGACTTGCCCGGCGCGGCGGGGATGAAGCCGGGGGATGATTTTCAGCCGCTCTTCCGCGAATGGGTGGGCGCATACGCACCGTACATCGACTCCCATGCGGCCGACCTCGAAGTCGAGCCCTGGACAGGACAGCCGATTGCTTTGCTGATCAACGATGTATGGAAGTCGATCGCGATTGCCGACCACACGGTGCACAGCTTCATGCCCTGCCTCTTGCCCGGCGCAATGCTCGTCAATCAAGACTACCTGTGGCACACCGAGTCGTTTATCCAGGTCTTCATGCATCGCCTGCGGGACTATTTCGAGCCTGTCTACCAAGTCCCCAATGGTACGACGGTCAGTTTCGCCTGCAAACAGGCGGTTCCGGCCGACTTGCCGCACGTGAGCGACTTTGGCGACTTTACGCGCGAGGAGGTCGAGGCGGCGTTTGCGTGGTCGGCCACCTTCCTCGACGAGGTGGGGCAAGCGATCCTGCCCATGGCCAAGGCCTGGTGCCTGTGGAAGATGGGCCTGGAAGCGGAAGCCTCGGCCAGCGCGCGAGAGGTCTACCGCTCACCCCAGCTTTCGCACGGCTTCGTGCAATGGCAGCTCGAAACGTTCAAGCGCCTGCGCTACGGCTACTTGCTCGGGTAGCGCTTAACCCTGCTGCTCCATACGTTGCCGGATGTCGGCGACGACGGCTTCAATGTGGTCGGAGCAATCGACGACCCAGTCGGAGTAATGGGAGTAGAGCGGTTCGCGCTCGTTGAAGAGGTCAGCAATGGTCTGGCCCGGCTTGATCGCAAGGCCGCGCTGGGGGAAGGCGGCGATGCGGCGCTCGATCTCGGGCAACGGCACGCGGAGCCACACGATGGGGCCGAGCGTATGGAGGTGCTTCATCGCGCGGTCGCGATAGATCACGCTGCCGCCGGTGGCGATGACGGTGCGGCGGGGGTTGAGGGAGGCGCAGACGTCGGCCTCGATGTCGAGAAACTTGTCTTGCCCCACCTCGTCGACGATCTCCTGCAGGCGGCGCTCGCCGTAGCGGTTCTGGATCTCGATGTCGACATCCATGAAGTCGAACCCCAATTCCCGCGCCAGCAGCACGCCGACCGTGGATTTCCCGGCCCCGGCCATGCCGATCAGCACCAGATTTCGCGACTCACTCATGGGTAGACAGGTAAATGGAACAGGAGTTAAAAGGAGTTAAAAAGAGAGGAATGACAAAAATAGAGGGAGGATCGAGAAGACAACGCCGTTCTGCCCAAAAACCTCATTCTGATCGCAGAATCACTCCTTTGAACTCTTTTTAACTCCTGTTCCAGATAAAGACCGTGCGCGCTTAGATGACGGTGTTGCTGGGCACGACCCCGCCCTTGGGGACCATGACCACGCCGTCGCGGATCATCACGTCGCCTTGCTTGAAGAGGTCGGGCTTGCCTTCGGGGCTCAGGCGCACGTTGTCGCCGATGCGGGCATTCTTGTCGATGATCGCATTGGTGATGTGGCAGTTCTTGCCCACGCCGATCTTGGGCAGCTCGGTGCCTTGGAGGGACTGCTTTTCAGCGTCGGTCTCGAAGTAATCCGAGCCCATCATCACGACATTCTCGAGGTAGCTGCCTTCGCGCACCACCGAGCGCACGCCGATGACGCAACGCTTGATCGTGGCCTGGGTCAGGATCGAGCCGCCGGCCATGATGGAGGAGGTGAAGGTGGCGCCGTTGATCTTCGAGGCCGGGAGGTAGCGGGCGTGGGTGTAGACCGGGTTTTCCTGATCGAAGAAGTTGAAGGGCGGCACCACGTCGGTCAGAGCGAGGTTGGCCTCGTAGAACGACTTGACCGTGCCGATGTCTTCCCAGTAGCCCTGGAACACGTAGCCGCGCAGCTTCAGCTCGCCCAGCAGGTGGGGGATGATCTCCTTGCCGAAGTCGGTCAGGTGGTTGTCCAGCGCCTTGCGCAGCACGCTGCCGTTGAAGCAGTAGATGCCCATGCTCGCGAGCACGTACTTGGCGTCGCCATCGGTCTGGAGGTTGGCCGCGATGCTTTCGCCCACGGCGAGGCCTTCGATGATTTTCGGGTCGGTCGGCTTTTCGACAAACTCCTCGATCGTCAAATCGTCCCGCACGCGCATGAGGCCGAGGCCGTGGACTTCGTGGGTGCGCATCGCCTTGGCGGCGATGGTGATGTCCGTGCCCGACTCGAGGTGCTGGGTGATGAGGTCGTGGAAATCCATCTGGTAGAGCTGATCCCCGGAGAGGATCAGCACCAGATCGTTGTCCGACATGTTGAAGTGGTGCAGGTTCTGGCGCACGGCGTCGGCCGTGCCCTGATACCAGTTATCGCCCCGGATCGTCTGCTCGGCGGCGAGGATGTCCACAAAGCCGCCGCCAAAGGGGTCGAATTTGTAGCTGTCCTGGATGTGCCGGTGCAGCGAGGCCGTGTTGAACTGGGTCAGCACGAAAATGTTGTTGAGGCCGGAGTTGAGGCAGTTGCTGATCGGGATGTCGACCAAACGATACTTGCCAGCCAGGGGAACCGCGGGTTTGCAGCGTTCTGCCGTGAGCGGGTGCAGTCGGGTACCGCGACCGCCGCCCATGACAACGCAAATCACGCGGGTTTTCATCGGAGAATTCTGACGCATGAGGGGCGTAAGGGGGATTGTGGGCTCTAGCTGAGGTAGTTGGGTGACCGCTAGGGCGATCAGGCTTGATCAAAATCCACGGCTCACATTGGATGCAAACTTAATATGTGTGGAATCGTCGGCTACGTGGGCCATCAACAGGCGGGCCCCATCCTGCTCGAAGGGCTGAAGCGCCTCGAATATCGCGGCTATGACAGCGCGGGTGTCGCCCTGCTCAACGGCGCGGCCGATCTGCAGATCCTCAAGAAAACGGGGTCTCCGGACAAGGTGGGTGCGCTGATGCGCCAGCACCCCCATGCCGCCGAGACGGGGATCAGCCACACGCGTTGGGCCACCCACGGCGCGGTGACGGATTGCAACGCCCACCCGCACCGCAGCAGCGACGGCAAGTTTGCCATCGTGCACAACGGGGTGATCGAGAACTACCAGTCGATCCGCCGCTTCCTCGAAGGCCAGGGCTACAGCTTTGTCAGCGAGACCGACTCGGAGGCGCTGGCCAACCTCATCGCCTACCACTACGCCAAGGAGCCCGAGCAGGAGACGAAGAACCGCTTTACCGAGAGCGTGCGCAAGAGCCTGCTGCACGTGGAGGGCACCTACGGGCTGGCCGTCGTCTGCATCGAGCGCCCGGGCGAGATCGTCGGGGCGCGCAAGGGCTCGCCGCTCTGTGTGGGCATCGGCCAGGGCGAGAACATGATCGCCAGCGACGTGGCCGCATTCCTCAACTACACCCGCCGCGTCGTCTACATGGACGATGGTCAGGTGGTGACGCTGAGCCCGCAGGATTACTCGATCACCACGGTGCTCGACGAGAGCGTCGACCCGATCGTGCGCCAGGTGGAGTGGAATATCGAAGAGGCCGACCTCGGCAGCTTCGCCCACTACATGGAGAAGGAGATTTTCGAGCAGCCCAAGGCTTTGGAAAACGCCATGCGGGGCCGCTTCTCCGACGATGGCTCGACCGCCAAGTTTGGGGGCCTCAACGTGGAACCGCGCGAGCTGCGCCAGATCGACCGCGTGGTATTCCTGGGCCAGGGCACGGCCTACCTCGCCTGCATGGTGGCCGAATACATGGTCGAACGCTACGCCCGCCTGCCGGTGGAGGTGGAATACTCGTCCGAGTTCCGCTACCGCAACGCCCCGCTCGACAAGAATACGCTCGTCTTCGTGATCAGCCAGAGCGGCGAAACCCTCGACAGCCTGGAGGCGATGCGCGAGGCCATGCGCAAGGGCTACCGCACGCTGGCCATCACCAATACGGTCGGCTCCACCATCGCCCGCGAAAACGACGGTGGCATTTACCAGCACTGCGGCCCGGAAATCAGCGTCGCGGCGACGAAGTCCTTTACCTCCCAGCTCGTGCTGACCGCGATGGTAGCCCTCTACCTGGGCCGGATGCGCGACCTGAGCTACGCCGAAGGCCGGGCGATGGTCGACAACCTGCGACGCCTGCCGGGCCATGTCGCCCAGGTGCTCAATCTGGCCGATCAGGTCCAGAAACTGGCCAACAAATACGCGCACTTTGAAGACATGCTCTTCCTGGGGCGGCAGGACATGTACCCGATTGCCCTCGAAGGCGCGTTGAAGCTCAAGGAGATCACGTACATCCACGCCGAGGGCTATCAGGCGGCGGAGATGAAGCACGGACCCATCGCGCTGATCAACGAGCGCTGCCCCAGTATCTTCCTCGTGCCGCGCGGCGAAAGCCTGCCCAAGATGCTGAGCAACGTGCAGGAGGTGCGCGCGCGCAAGGGCCCGGTGATCCTCATCACCAACGCCAACGAGAATGACGTGCCCGACAACGCGGCCGATGACATCGTGCGCCTGCCAGAGGGCGGCCACGAGATCCTCAACCCCGTGCTCTTCACCATCCCGGTGCAGCTCTTTGCCTACTACGTGGCACTCGCACGCGGCCTGCCGGTGGACAAGCCGCGCAATCTCGCCAAAAGCGTGACCGTTGAATAGGAGCAGGTTCGGCATGGGTACGCGCCTGCTCAGGATCCTGCCGTGGCTGCTGGCGGTCGTCGTGACCGTCATCGCCTGGCGGGCGCCCAACCAGCTTTTCACCGACGCGCGCGGCACCCTGCTCGTCAGCCAGTCGGTCGTCGACCACGGCACGGTGAGCCTCAGCGGTTACAAGGCCGAGCGCGGCGAAGACTACCGCACCTGGGGCTACCGCTATCAGTTTTTCGAGACGCCGGAGGGCGAGGTCCTCTACGCCTACCCCCTCGGCAACAGCCTCGTGGCGGTCCCGGCTATCTGGCTGGCGCGCCAACTGGGCTACGACATGTTTGAGATTGCGGACGCGCGGGCGTGGCACCAAGGGCTGGCCGCACTGACGCTGGGCGCGGCCTTTCTACTTGTTTACGCGCTCTCGCGCATTTGGCTGCCACGCAGCGTCGCGCTGGCCTGGGCGGTCGCGTTTACGCTGGGCACCTCGCTCGCTTCGACCGCCGGCACAGTGCTCTGGGGGCAAACGGGTCTGCTGCTGTGGTCGCTCGCCGCCCTCTGGCTGTTGCTCGATCCTCGCTTTGCGGAGCGTCGCGTATGGGCGGTGCTGGGCGGCTTCTGCCTCTTTCTGGTCTTCATCGCCCGCCCGCATGGGGCCTTCATCATCGCCGCCGTGCTGGGCTACCTGCTGCTCTGCGACCGCCGTCGCCTGCCGTGGGCGGTACTGGGCTCGTTGCCGCCGCTGCTCGCCTATCTGGCGGTGTTTTACCCGCTGTATCACGAGCTGCCGGGCACCCATTATTACTCCGGCACCTCGTTCGAGCTGTCGTGGCACTTCGTGCAGATCCTTGCCTACGGGGTGCTCTTCAGCCCCTCGCGCGGCCTGTTCGTTTTTTCGCCCGTGCTGCTGGTCGTGCTGGTGCTGGCTGTGGTTTACGCACGCCGCTTGCCCGACAAGCGCAAGCTGCTGATCCCGGCAGTGGTGATCCCAGCCTACCTCGTGCTGATCGCCTCCTGGGAATACTGGGAGGGTGGCTGGTCATTCGGGCCGCGCCTGCTGGCCGATTGCCTGCCCGGCTGGGCCTTGCTGGGGCCGCTCGCGCTCGCCGCCTGGCGCACGGATGCCGTGGCGGTGCGCCGCGCCGTGGGTGGCGTGGCCTTGCTCGTGACGGGTGCCTTTTCGGTGTGGGTCAATGCCGTGCAGGGGCTGTATAACCCTTCGACGCTCGCTTGGAACGGCGTGCAAAACCTCAACGAGCGTCGCGAAATCCTCTGGGACTGGCGCTTCGCACAGTTCCTCGCCACGCCCGAGCGGCTGGAGCGGCAACGGCAGGCCCTCGACCGCCGCGACATCGTGCCGGCCCAACCCGGCGAGCCGCTGCCGGTGACGCACCCGGGCCTGAGCTTCGGCGCAGGCTGGCACGGCCTGGAGCATTCGCCCGACGGCGACTTCCGGTGGTCGTCCGCCGCGCCCAACCGTCTCACCCTGCGCCACGAACTGCTGCGCGCCTTGCCCCGGGGCCAGCCCCTACGGATCCGCTTCACCGCCGGCACCTTCGGGGGCGAAAAAAAGGTCGTCGTGCTGCTGCACGGGCAGGCCGTGGCCGAGTGGGCCCACCCCGACAACGGCGTTTACGAGCTGACCCTCTCACCCGAGCAATGGCAGACCATGGGCGACCTGACACTGGAACTGCACGTGCCCGGCGCGCAAAGCCCGTCCGCCGTTTCCGATTCGCCCGATACCCGCACGCTCGGCCTCTGGCTGCGGGTGATCTACTTGGGCGGATAATTTGGTATAAAAACCACCCCTACCGGTTGAACCAGGCCGCGGCTTCGATTCGGTATTACATATGGAAGCGTTCCAGAGTCGCTATGGTCGCATCGCGTGGTGGAAATCCGGGGCGGGCGAGCCCTTGGTGTTGATCCACGGCACGCCCTTTTCCCACTACGTGTGGCGCCGGATCGTGCCGGTGCTGGCGCGCCACTACACCGTCTTTGAGTGGGACTTGCTTGGCTATGGCAGCTCCGAGAAAGCCCCGTCTGTCGCCCCCACCCTCGACAAGCAGAACGAGGTCTTGGCCGAGCTGCTGCGCCATTGGCAGCTCGATGCCCCGCGGGTGCTCGCGCACGATTTTGGCGGCTGCACAGCCTTGCGCGGCTGGGTGGTCTCGGGCCTGCGCTACCGTCAACTGATGTTAATCGATCCGGTGGCACTCAGCCCCTGGGGCTCTCCCTTCGTCCAGCACGTAAGGCAACACGAGCCAGCTTTTGCCGGGATGCCGGCCTACATGCACAAGGCCCTGCTCCGCGCTTATATCTCCTCCGCCATGTCGGGCGACTTGCCGGAGGTGGATTGGGAGGGCTACTTGCGCCCATGGCTGGGCCCGGAAAACCAGGCGGCCTTTTACCGGCAGATCGCCGTGATGGACCAACGCTATACCGACGAGATTCGCGACGGGCTGGGGCAGGTCGATTGCCCGGTGCGCCTCTTGTGGGGCGATGAGGACGAGTGGATCCCCGCGAAACGCGGCGCAGAGCTGGCGGCCATGCTGCCGCACTGTGAACTCCGAAGTGTGCCGTTTGCCGGGCATCTGGTGCAGGAAGACGCGCCGGAGGTGGTGGTGGCGGAGGCGCTCGACTTCTTCCGCACGTAGGGTCTGCCTTAGCCCTCGGGCACTTCCCGTTCTTGCCAAACCGCGCGTGGCACGCCAAAGCTAGTGGGATGCACATTGCCCCGACCCTCGATGAGTTCAAAGCGCTTTCCGCGCAGGGTAACCTCATCCCGGTTTATACCGACTTGATGGCTGACTTCGAGACCCCCGTCTCGGTCTACACCAAGCTGCGGTCGTGGGGCGGCGCGGCCTTTTTGCTCGAATCGATCGAAGGCGGCGCAAACCTGAACCGCTACTCGTTTATCGGCACGCACCCGCGCCGCACGATCGAGGCGCGCCTGGGCGGCGAAACGACCATTACCGACCGCTCGGGCGAGGTGGAGCGTTTTGCCACGCCGAAGGATCCGCTCGACGTGATCCAGCGCGAGATGCAGCGCTACCGCCCGGTGAAGCTGCCCGATATGCCCCGCTTCGTCGGCGGTGCCGTCGGTATGCTCGGCTACGAATACATCCACGCCGTCGAGCCGACCGTGCCGTTGGCCGAGCGCGATGTGCATGGTTTGCCCGTCGCACACTTTGTCATTTGCGATACGCTGGTGATTTTCGACCGTGCGCGGCAGACGCTGCGCCTGCTCGTCAACGCCCACCTCGAAGGCACCGACGCCGAGACGGCCTACGCCAAAGCCTGCGAAACGCTGACCAAGCTCGCCCGCACGCTGGAGGAAGGCCGGGCGGTCCGCACGGTGCCGGTCGCCGGAACGGGCGAGATCCAGGTGCCCGCCGGTAACTTCCAGCAGGCGGAATTCGAGGCGATGGTCGAGCGCGGCAAGGAATACGTACGCTCGGGCGACATCATCCAGGTGGTGCTCAGCCAGCGCTTCGAGAAGGAATTCAAGTCGAGCGCGCTCGACCTCTACCGGGCCTTGCGCGTGGTCAACCCCTCGCCCTACATGTTCCTCTACGACCCGGGCGAGTTTCAGCTCATCGGCGCTTCCCCGGAGGTGCACGTGCGCCTGACCGACGGCAAGGCGGAGATGCGCCCCATCGCCGGGACCCGCCCACGTGGCAAAACGCAAGAAGACGACCTCGCCTATGAAGTCGATCTGCTCGGTGACGAAAAGGAACTGGCCGAACACCTCATGCTCGTCGACCTCGCGCGCAACGACCTGGGCAGAGTGTGCGAATATGGCACAGTGGATGTGCCAGAATATCAGACCATTGAACGTTACTCGCACGTGATGCACATTGTGAGTCACGTCGAAGGCCAGCTTGCGAAGGAAAAGGATGCCTACGATCTGATGCGCGCCACCTTCCCGGCCGGGACGGTGAGCGGCGCGCCGAAGATCCGAGCGATGCAGATCATTGCCGAGCAGGAGAAGGAGCAGCGCGGGCCTTATGCCGGAGCAGTGTGCTACTTCAGCTACGATGGCAACCTCGACAGCTGCATTGCAATACGCACTGCCCTCAAGATGGGTGAACGTCTCATTTTGCAATCCGGAGCGGGCATTGTCGCCGATTCCGTCGCAGAAAGTGAATATTTCGAGACGGTCAACAAGGCGAGCGGACTGCTGAAAGCCGTCGCTCTGGCGGAAAATCTGAATCCGGCCCAAAGCTAATTCTAGCGGAATAAATTCGGGAACGACGACTCTCATAAGTGTCGTTCTTTATTCGCTTTAGGGAAAATGCCACCCCAACGTGCTTAGGCTGAAGTTGAGATTGCGCCCCTGCCGGCAAAGCAGTATGCTGCTGTTGCTGAAAAGACGGTACTAACCGCTCGTGGCTGAATCAGACCGCTGGACGTGCATCTTGCCCGTTGATTTGGCGGTAGCTTGGCTTCGAGATAAACTACCGTTTTAATCTGGAATCGTTCTAAATTTTGAGCGGTTTTTCAGAATCGGCATCAAAAGTGGTAAAGGAGTAGTCGTCGTCAAATCGGTTCACCCGAACACCTATTCGCCATGCAAGCACTTCAGTTCAAGGCTCCCAATCGTTTCCGGGTCGAAGATGCGGAAAATCGCTCCAACTCTGATCAGGCGGAAGACGTCCGCGACTTGCCCCCTTCAGAGCGCAGCGCCATCAAGCTTTACCTTCAGGAAATCGGCAAGACCCCTCTCCTCAAACCCTCCGAGGAGGTGGAACTGGCAGCCTTGATCCAACAAGGTGATCCCCGTGCCCGCGAGAAGATGATCAAGGCCAACCTGCGCCTGGTCGTGAAGATCGCCCACGATTATTCGAATTTCGGCCTCCCGCTGCTCGACTTGATCAGCGAAGGCAACATCGGCCTGGTGAAGGCAGTCGAGCGCTTCGACCCCAACAAGGGCGGCAAGCTCTCCACCTACGCCGCCTGGTGGATCAAGCAATCCATCAAGCGTGCGCTCGCCAACCAGTCCAAGACCATCCGCCTGCCCGTCCACTTGGTCGACAAGATCGCCCGGATGCGCCGCGTAACGATGGAGCTGGAAGAGGCCCTCGGTCGTGCACCCTCCGATGAGGAGATTGCCGCCGAGCTCGAGATGCCCGTCAACAAGGTGGCGCACCTCAAGAGCGTCTCCGTGCGCCCGACCAGCCTCGACGCCCCCGTCGGCGACGAAGATGGTACCGAGTTTGGTGAGCTGATCGGCGACGAATCGAGCATCAACCCGCTCGACGACCTCGAAAACAAGACGCTGATCAACGAGCTGAACCGCATGCTCGCCCAGATCGACCCGCGTGAGGCCGAGATCATCCGCCTGCGCTTCGGCCTTGGTGGCGAAAAGCCCAAGACGCTCGAAGAAGTCGGCGAACTGTTCGGCATCACCCGCGAACGCGTCCGCCAGCTCCAGAACATCGCGCTGACCCGTATGCGCAAGATCCTCGTCGCCAAGGAGCGCCAACGCTCGACCGACGAAATCGAGGAAGAGCGCCGCGAGCAGCAGCGCATGGAAGTGCTGCAGGAGTTCTACTCCCGCAACGTCGAGCCCAAGATGGCCAACTAGCCTTTCCTCTTAGTCAAATTGGATCTGACGCCCGAAGGTCTGCGCCTTCGGGCTTTTTTTCATCTCCTCGGGATGCGTGATCTGCGGCTTGCTTCCGCGAGCTCTCTCCACAATAATATCCTCTGATGAGCACGCTTCAGGTTGTAATCGAAGAACTCAAGGCACTGCCTCCTGCGCAGCAGCAAGAGGCCGCTCAGTTTATCCACGCCTTGAAAGGTGCCGCTACCGTTAAAAAGCAGTCGGTGCTCGAAAGGACCTCCGGCTGCTTGAGCGCCGAAGAGGCTAAGGAGTGGCTTGCCGCCATCGACGAATGCAGCCAAATCGACCATGATGGCTGGTAGTTCGCACTCTCTGGTGCTGGATTCATGCGTGGTAGTTGCTCACTTTCGCCGCAATGAGACGGTGAAGGCTACGCTCCTACGTGCTTCTCAGCTCTTCATGCCACTTGCCGCCTATGGCGAACTTTATTTCGGTGCCTTGAAGGCACAACGCCAAGCGGCGCGGCTGGCGGAGCTGGAGGAGTTTATGTCGGTGGTGACCTGCGTCACCCCTTCTCAGGAGACAGCGAGGATTTACGCTGGTTTGAGGCTCGGCTTATCCCAAGCAGGGACACCTGTACCCGAAAACGATATCTGGATCGCGGCAACCGCCAAGGAATTGGGGTTGCCGCTGATGACGCATGATCGACATTTCCAGCTTTTTCAGGGGCTGGAAGTCGTTGGCTCTTGAGACCCAACCTGCGGCTCACAATACCTCTTCTACCCTGTCTCAGCCCTGCTGCTGCGAAGTCCGTTGCTCGGCCGGGATGGGCTCCTGCTCTTTTTTGCCGCGGGCGCGGAGCTTGAGGGAGTAGAGGTCGGTGCGGCGGTCCTTGATGTTGGTGACGGAGCCTTTTTGGTGCAGCTCTGTCAGCAAATCCATGTTCACGTCGGCGATGAGCACCATTTCGGTGTTGGGGGTCGCCTCGGCGACGATGCCGCTGGTGGGGAAGCCGAAGTCGCAGGGGCTGAAGACGGCCGATTGCGAGTACTGGATGTCCATGTTGTCGACGCGGGGCAGGTTGCCCACGCTGCCGGCAATGGCCACGTAGATCTCGTTTTCGATCGCGCGGGCGTGGGTGCAGTAGCGCACGCGGTGGTAGCCCGTCTGCAGATCCGTCATGTAGGGCACGAAGAGGATGCGCATGCCTTGCTCACGCAGGAGGCGGGGCAGCTCGGGGAATTCCGAATCGTAGCAGATGAGGATGCCGATCTTGCCGCAGTCGCTGTCGAGCGCCACCACTTCGTTGCCGCCCACCATGCCGTAGCTGTCGCGCTCGTTGGGGGTGATGTGGATCTTGCGCACCATGTCCCACGAGCCGTCGCGGCGGCAGAAGATGGAGACGTTGTAAAGGTGGCCATCATCGGGGTCCACGTAAGGCATGGAGCCGGCGATGATGTTGACGTTGTAGCTGACGGCGAACTGGCGCATCTGCTCGGAGATGGGCCCGGTGTACTGGGCTAGCTGGCGCATGGCCTCGGCCTGGTTCAGCTCGTTGAACTCCTTCATCAGCGGCGCGTTGAAGAACTCCGGGAACATCACGAAGTCGCTCTCGTAGTCGCTGACGGTGTCGATAAAATATTCGGCCTGGTTGAGCAGGGTTTGCAGGGTGGCGGCTGGGCGCATGCCCCATTGCACGATGCCGATGCGCACCTCCGTCTTGGTGGAGGCGTAGAGGCTGGGCTTTTCCTCGTAGTAGATGTTGTCCCACTGGAGGAGGGTCGCGTAGGTCTTGCTGGCCTGGTCTTCGGGCAGGTAGCCGCGCAGGATCTTTTTGACGTGGAAGCCGTTGGAATACTGGAAGGTGAGGATCGGGTCGTAGATCTCCTTCAGCCGCACGCGCTCGATGTATTGGCGCGGCGTGAGGTCGTCGGCATAGTCGCGGTAGGCGGGAATGCGCCCGCCGGCCACGATGGCGCGCAGGTTCAGGTTTTCGCACAGCTCCTTGCGGGCGTCGTAGAGGCGGCGGCCCAGGCGCAGGCCCCGGTGCTCGGGGTGCACGAAAATATCGAGCCCGTAGAGCACGTCGCCATCTTCGTCGTGCGTGTCGAACTTGTTCTGGTTGGTGATCTGCTCGTAGGTGTGGCGGTCGCCAAACTTGGCGTAGTCGATGATGATGGCGAGCGCACCGCCCACCACCTTGTCGTTCACCACCACTGCGATCTGGCCTTCGGGGAAGACCTTGAGCAGGCGCTGGTATTCGCGCTTGGTCCAGGCCGGCTCCAGCACGCCTGTATAGGCGAGCACCATCGCTTCGCGCAGGTCGTCGTAATCGTCGAGGGTCAGAGGCCGGACGCTGATACTCACTTCATCCATCCCCGCAAAGTAGCACGGCTTGTGCAACGAGCAAGGGGAGAATCATTTAGGAGTGAAGCACTGCCTGCCAAAAGCGACGTCCATCTCTGCCATCGGCCAAAAAAAACGAAGGGGCAACGGTTCCCCTTCGTTGGCGCAAGAAACAGTCTCGCCCGCTGCCCCTAGAGGCGGCAGGTCTTGATGGCGCTGGCGATGACGCCCTTGGCGTTGAGCGCTTCGAGCTCGTCGATGATGCGGTTGATGCCCTTGCTCTTGACCATGGCGGAGACGCTCACCCACCCGTCTTCGCTGACGGGGGCGATGGTGGGCGACTTGACGCCCGGCGTCACCTTGCAGGCGGCTTCGAGGTTGTCGCGGGGCACGAGGTAGGTCATCAGCACGTAGCTGCGGGCCACGAGAATGCCGCTGACGCGCTGCAACAGCGACTTCAGCTCCGGCTCTTCTTCCGCGCCCTGTTGGGCGATGACGACGGCCTCGCTGTGCATGATGGGCTCGCCCACGATCTTGAGACCGGCTTCGTAGAGCGTGCGACCGCTCTCGACCACGTCGGCAATCACATCGGCCACGCCCAGCTGGATGGAGATTTCCACCGCGCCGTCGAGGCGGACGATCTCGGCTTCCACGCCGCGCTTCTTCAGGTCGTCTTCGACCACGGCGGGGTAGCTGGTGGCGACGCGCAGGCCGCCGAACTGCTCGGGCGTGAGGTCCTTTTCCGCCGGCACGGCGTAGCAGAAGCGGGAGCGGCCAAAGTTGAGGCTCATCTTTTCGACGACTTCGGCCCGGCTGTCCATCGCCAGATCGCGCCCCGTGATACCTGCATGGATGATGCCCGAGCCCACATATACGGCGATGTCACGCGGGCGGAGGAAGATGAATTCCACTTCGTGTTCCGCGTCGCGCACCACCAGCTCCCGGCCATACCGCCTGCAGCGGTAACCGGCGTCGTTGAGGATCTCGACGGCACCCTCGGAAAGGGCACCCTTGTTGGGTACAGCGATCTTGTACATATCGATTAGCCTGCGTACCTCATTGCACCAGCAGGGTCAAGCCGCGCTTGCCCAAGTTGCCTGCTCGACTCCTCTCAAAGCCAAGGCTAAGGACTTCTTGATGGCCATCCCTGCCAAAAAGGAGGAACTAGTCGTGGCGATCCAGACGCATTTCAACCGGCTGCTGCCGGAGCTGGACGCGCTAGCCGAGCCCGAGGCGCTGGTGCGCTCGATGGAAGGGCACGCCAAGGATACCCGCATGAGCCCGGCAGATCTCGTAGCCTACCTGCTGGGGTGGCATGAGCTGGTGCTGAAATGGCTCGCGCAAACGAAAGCGGGGCAGCCCCCAGATCTCCCTGAAACCGGATACCAGTGGAATGAACTGGGCCGTCTCGCACAGAAGTTTTACCGGGACTATGCTTCCGTGCCCTACGGTCAACGGATCGAGCGACTGCGGACGACCCAGCGGCAGATCCTCGACGAGGTAAACCAGCTCAGCAATCAGGAGCTATATGGCGAAGCGTGGTACCGCCAATGGACACTCGGTCGCATGATCCAGCTCAACACATCTTCACCTTACCAGAACGCTCGGGCCCGGCTGCGAAAGTGGAAGAAACGACCCACCCCAGACTACGAGAGGAGCATCTCAGCCTGCCTCCTGCCGCGCCAAGTGCCGTAGTTTCTCAGGGTTGCAGCTGATGTAGATGTTCTGGATCCGTCCGCGGGCGACCTCAAACGAAATGGCGTAGTGCACCTGACCATCGAGGCTCATCAACAGGCCCGGCGCGCCATTGATGTCGACCCGACGGCGCTCCAACAGCGCCCCAAAGCGCGGCCACACGCCCAGCATGAAGCGGCTGACGCGGTCGGCCCCCAGGATTGGCAGCCCGGCGGCCTTTACGCGCCCTCCCCCATCGCTGTAGAGATGGCTGTCTTCGCTCAGGAGCGAGAGCACCGGCTCTACTTCACCCGTGTTGACGGCGGCCAGAAATTCCTCAACCAGCCGCCGCGCCAGCTCGGTCGGCTCCGAGACGGTCTGCGGACGCCCTTGGAGCTGGGCCTTGGCCCGGCGCACGCTCTGCCGACACGCCGCTTCGCTCTTGCCCACGATGCCCGCCACCTCGGGATAGTCGTAGCCGAAGACCTCGCGCAGGAGGAAGACGGCCCGCGCCTCCGGCCCCAGCGATTCCAGCAGCATCATGAAGGCGACGGTGAGCGAGTCGGCCAATTCCGCCGCTTGCCCCCCGTCGGCATCATCGCGCGGCATCAGCGGCTCGGGCAGCCACACGCCGTAGTATTGCTCGCGCTCTCGCCGCGCCGAGCGGAGCTGGTCGATGCAGCGGCGGGTGGTGGCCGAGACCAGCCAAGCCTTGGCCGAACGCACTTGCGCGGGGTCCTGCTTTTGCCAGCGCAGCCAGACTTCCTGCAAGACGTCTTCGGCTTCGGAAACGCGCCCGAGCATCCGGTAGGCGATCCCGAACATGAGCGAGCGGTGGGTATCGAAGGCTTCTATCACGAGGCGGCGGTGGTGAGGGTGGCAGCGTAGCGGCAGAGGATCGCCACGCCAAGCTTGGGGGACGCGGAAACGCGCATGGGCAGACGCTTTTACGCGGTCACCTTTTGCGTGCGCGCCGCCAGCCAGTCGCCGAAGCGGGCCTGCCCCAGTCGCGCTTCACCGAGCGGCACCAGGCTGTCGTCTTCTACCGGGATGCCGAAGTAGCCCGCGTCCGGGTCCACCACCAGTCGGCGCGCGTCTTCGGTTGCGGTGAGGAACTGGCCGAGGAAGGCGTCCTGCCGAATCACCTCCGGGCCGGCGATGTCGACGATGCGGTTCTGCGGGGCGGAAGCCGCATCTTCCACCAGCAGCGCCACCACATCGTCGGCGAGAATGGGCTGCATCTGCACGCTCGAAGCCCGCACCACTTGCCCTTGGGTGGCGACATAGGCGATGGAGTCCACAAACTCGAAGAACTGCGTCGCCCGCACAATCGTGTAGGGGATGCCGCTGGCTGCGATCTGGCGCTCCTGCTCGAGCTTGGCGCGGAAGTAGCCACTGGCGAGCAGCCGGTCGGTCCCGACGATCGACAGGGCGATGTAATGCTGCACCCCGGCATCGCGGGCCGCCGCCACGAGGTTCCGGGTCGAACCCGAGAAAAAGTCGAAGACCGCCTGGTCCTCGAACGAAGGCGCATTGGAGACATCCACGACGACTTGCGTGCCCCGGATGGCTTCGGCGAGGCCCTCGCCCGTCACCGCGTTGACGCCCCGCGAAGGCGAAGCGGCCACGGCGTCGTAACCGCTCTGGCGCAGGCTGGCGACCAGCTTGGCGCCAATGAGGCCGGTGCCGCCGACCACGAGGACTTTGGCGCCGGGCGTAAGTTGCTTGGAATGGGTGTGGGTGTTCATCACCAATCCAGACGAAGCAACCACGGCCCCTGTGACACGAGGCCGATTTTTTTCGCGGCCTACAGGTGGCGGTAGACGTCTTCCAGCTCCAGCCCTTGGGCGATCATCATCACCTGGGCGTGGTAAAACAACTGGCTGATCTCCTCCGCCGTGCGCTCGCGGCCCTCGTGCTGAGAAGCCATCCACACCTCGCCCGCTTCTTCGAGGATCTTCTTGCCGATGAAGTGGCTGCCCTTCTGCAGTTCCTTCACGGTCCCGGAATTGGGGTCGTTGCGTTCCGCCTTGGCCTTCAGCTCGGCAAAGAGTTCTTCAAAGGTCTTCATCCCGCGCAGCGTGGCGTTTTAGCCGGCAAGGGTAAAGCCCATATTCTACCCCTGGAAAGCGACCAAAGACATCCCCTCAAGACTAACGGTTGCAATACGTGGAAAATTTATTTTACACATGTAAAATCTTAGGCTACGCTACGCTACCTCGCTGATTATTACCATTGTTCAAGCATCGGCCTACCCCGAACTTGTTCCCGTTTCCACCCTACTTACCGCTTACTTATGGCTAAATCCAAGCCATTGATCCTCGTAGTCGAGGACGACAAGCAAATCGCCCAGATGATCTCGGAGCAGCTGGAGGCTGCCGACATGATCACCCAAGTATACCACCGGGCAAATGGCGTCCTGCGCTTCCTGCAAAACAACTTCGCCAATCTCCTGCTGCTCGATGTGCGCCTGCCCGACCAGAGTGGCTTCACCCTCGTCGAAGAGCTGCGCCAGCAGAACATCACCGTGCCGATCATCTTTCTGACGGCCGACGACAGCGAGATCTACAAGGTGAAGGGCCTCGAAATCGGCGCCGACGACTACATCACCAAGCCCTTCAGCTTCCCGGAGCTGATCGCACGCATCCACGCGGTGCTGCGCCGGGCGGAAACGGCCTACGACCACCACGTCACCCGCAACGCCACGATCTCGCAACAGCCCTTCGGCTTCTGCGGCTCCACCGTCAACCCGGCGCGCATGGAGATCAGCTTCCCCGACGATGCAATCGAGAAGATCGGCCGCAAGGAGCTCGGCATCATCACCTACCTGCATCAGAACCCGAACGCGGTCATCACCCGCCGGAGCCTGATCCACAGCGTATGGGGCATCCATGCCGACGTGCGCAGCCGCAGCCTCGACCAGTACATCGTCAAGATCCGCAACAATTTCGCCGCCCACGGCCTCGACCTCGAAGCGTTCAAGACCATCCACGGCGTCGGCTACATCTACAACAAGCCGATTGAAGAGCTGGAGCTGGACGGCAAGGCAACCGCCTCGCGTGACGACAAGGCTGCCCCCATGGGCACCCACGAGCCGAAGCACTAGGGAAGCCTCGAGCGGACATTTCCGCCGTGGCACACCCTCCGGGGAGCTGGGGCATCCAGCAAACCAGAGGCGTGCATCACCTTACCGCAGTGCGATCGCTTAGCCTTGGCGCTTCGCAAAGCGTTTGACCGCTTCGTCGGCGCTGCGCGTCATCCCCATCTCGGTCAGGAGGTTGATCACGAGGTCGGCATCCGGGTGGCCTTCGCCCAGCGGCTCGATCGGCTGAGTGCAGTCGAGCGTGGTCATCTGCAGGTTGCGGCGCAGGTCGTTTTGCCCGGCGTGCACGAGCCCCTGGAAGCGCTTGGGGTTCAGCTCGCCGCAATGCTGGATCACGCCCTCGACGGACTTGTATTGCAGCAGCCACTTGGCGGCGGTCTTGGGCCCCACGCCGGCGATGCCCGGGATGTTGTCGGAGGTGTCGCCGACCAGCGCCAGGTAGTCCGGGATCATCTTGGGCGGCACGCCAAACTTGGCCTCGACGGCCGCCTCATCCATCTGGCGCCAGCCGAGACGGGGGTTGGCGGTGGGCGGCGGCATCCACTGCATCACCTCGTTGTTGACGAGCTGCGTCAGGTCCTTGTCGGCGCTCACGATTACGACTTCGTGGCCCTCGGCAGTCAGGTGCTTGCAGTAGCTGGCGATCAGGTCGTCGGCCTCCACGCCGTCCTTCTCTACCCCGAGGTAGCCCATGCCGCGCGTCCACTGCTTGATGTAAGGGATCTGCTGCTTCAACGGGGCAGGCGTCTCGGTGCGCTGCGCCTTGTAATCGGCCTGCAGCGTGGTGTGGCGGGTCGGCTCACCCAAGTCGAAGAACACGACGAGGCGGTCGGCCCCCACATTGTCATCGACCCACCAGAGCGTGCGCACCCAGCCATGCAGGGCCCCCGTCGGAAAGCCGTCGGCCCGGGTCAGTTCCGGCAAGCCGTAGAAGGCACGAAAGGCGAGGTTGTAGCCGTCGATGAGCGCAAATTTCATGGGAGGGGATTAAAAGCGCTCGGCCGCACGCACGCACCTTAAAAATCGCGCGGCGCAGATTCCTCCGCCTGCTCGTAATCGTCGAGGCTCAGCGCCCGGCCCGCTACGGGGTCTTCCCCGGCCTGCCACGCTTCGGGCTTGCGGAAAAACAACGCATGCTCGCCATAGACGACGGCCTCGGCCACCGGCTCGCCCATCCGGGCGCGGAAGCCTTCGACCGTCTCCGGCGGGAGCATGCTGGCAAAGACGAGCACGCCGCAGAAATCGTTGAGCCGCAGGAAATCCGTCATGAACGCCCATTGCGCGGCATCGAAGTCACGGCCCTGCCCTTGCGCGGTGAACAGCTCCTCGCTGTCGGGCATGAACATGCGGTCCCAACCCGCCCGGTAAAGCGGCTCCAACTGGTCCCAATGGATGCGGCCGAAATAGCGGCTCATCATCTTTTTTTCATGAAACACTTGGGTGCTCTCCATCCCCGCCTGCGGGTGGTAATAGGGCCCGAACTCCCCCGTGCCGACGCCGTTGCCGCCCGCCACGCAAAAAGGCCAGTAGAGCACCGCTTCGCCCGGGCTCTCCCGAATCGTCTCCATCAGGTGCACAAACTCCGGGGTCGGTGGCTGCTCAACGTAGCGCGTCCCCCAGAGGAAGCGCCAGGCAGTGCTCAGCTCCAACAGGAACAACAAGCCGAGCAGCCCGTAGAAGACTTGCCCAGAACGGGTCCGCCAGATCCGCGCCGCCTGCGGCAGCCACGCCAGCACAAACAACAGCGGCAGCATCAGGCTGAAACGGGCCGCCATGCGCATGTGCTCCATCCATGGCAGCCAATTGAACGGGTGGAAGCTCGACTGGAGCAGTGCGTAGATCAACAGGCAACACAGCAGCGGCAACCCGATCCACACACTGCGCCTGCGGTCGGCGGCGAGGAAGAAGCCGACCATGCCCAGTACAAAAAGCGAGAGCCCCGGCTGCCAGGCAAACGGCGTCTCCATTCGATCCTGAAAAAACGAGGTGTTCATCGCCATCTCGGGCGTAAAATCGGGCACGATGGGCAACAGCATCCGCATCGGGTGCGTAAAGCTGAGCCCGTGCGGCATTTCCGCTGACGGGAACTGAGCCAACTCACGCCACAGCCAGTAGATCTGCGGCAGGTAAAGATAGGCCGCCAGCAGGATCGCCGCCCCCAGCGCCCACACCCGCCAGCTCTTCAGCTCTGCCTGCCAGCCCTTCAGTTGTGTCCAGAGGTAGGTGTTGACCGGCCGCAGATGGCAGAGCCACCAGACGAGGAACACCGCGATGTGGCACAAGGTAAAGGTGTAGGCAAAGCCGGCGACATACCCGAGCTCCATGCCCAGGCAGCAAATCCCGCACAGGACCATCCACAGCACCAGCCCCAACGAAAGCCGCTCGAAGGCCACCAGCCGGTGCATCAAGAGATGCAGGCTCGCCACCGTGAAGTAGGCCCAGTGCGCGTGAGACAGGTTGAAGTGCCCGGGGAATTTCGCCAGCAGGTAAAAATTCGCCCCCGCCACCACACACGCGGCCAAGGCCCCCCAACCGCGCCCGTAGACTCTTCGCAGGATCCAGTAGAGCCCGAGTGCAGTCGCCAGTTGCGAGCCGATGTAATACACGTCGATCCATGGGCCGGGGCCGAATAACCGCTCCAGCGCCGTCGTCAGGTAAAGCTGCTCAAACGTCCACGAAGTGAAAACTTGCGAAGTGCCGTAGGGGTAGAAGGCGAGATCGCCGCCATACTCAAGGTGTGGAAAAGGCCACCAGTCGAGCAGTTGTGCGAAGAGCCAGCGGTAGTGCTCCCACGTGCCGCCGTCCCCTGTAGCGAGGATGGGCCCGTTCAGCGGCCAGGTGCGTCCCAGGCCGACCAGCAGCCCCACTGCGGCCACCAACGCCGTCAGCAGCACTTCCCGCCACGGCCATCGCTTCACACGCTCGTCATTCGCCGCCATCTGGTGGAGTTATGGCTGCGCGCCGCCCCAGAGCAACCCCTTTTGCCCGTGGTGCACACACGCGCTTGAGCACAAAAAAGCCTCCGACGCGCGAGGCATCGGAGGCTGAAAGGGTCGCTTGGCAGACTCGGGAGGAGCCGACTAGCGGGTGGCTTCGTCGAGGATGTCGCCGAGGCTGGTGAGCTCGTCGCCGGAGATCGAGGAGAAGGCCTGGCTCTCGGCGCGCACTTGCGCTTCGTCGTAGCCGGCTGCCTTGATCGAGAGGCCGATACGGCGCTCGTCGCGGTCGATCTTGATCACGCGCGCTTCGATCTGGTCGGCCACCTTGAGGTAGTCCTTCACCTTTTCGACGCGGTCTTCGCTGATCTGGCTGATGTGCACCAGGCCGTCGATACCTTCCTTCAGCTCCACGAAGGCGCCGTAGGAGGTGATCTTGGAGACGGTGCCCTTCACGAGGTCGCCGATCTTGAAGTAGGTGTCGATCTCGTCCCACGGGTCGGTGGCCAGTTGCTTCATGCCGAGGCTGATGCGCTGGTTCTGGGCGTCGACGTCGAGCACGATCGCGTCGATCTCGTCGCCCTTCTTCACCATTTCGCTGGGGTGGTTGATCTTGCGCGTCCAGCTCATGTCGGACACGTGGACCATACCGTCGATGCCTTCTTCCAGCTCCACGAACGCGCCGTAGGAGGTGAGGTTGCGCACCTTGCCGCGGACGCGGGCGCCCACCGGGTAGTTGTGGCGGACCATATCCCACGGGTTGGGCTCGAGCTGGCGGAGGGAGAGGGAGATCTTCTGCTCTTCCTTGTTGATGCCGAGCACCACCGCTTCGATCTCGTCGCCCACCTTGAGGAGCTCGCTGGGCTTGTTGATGCGCTTGACCCAGGACATCTCGGTGACGTGCACGAGGCCTTCCACGCCTTCTTCCAGCTCCACAAAGGCGCCGTAGTTGACGAGGTTGACGACGCGGCCGCGCACCTTGGCGTTGACCGGGTAGCGGTTCTCGATGCCTTCCCACGGGTTTTCCGTGGTTTGCTTGAGGCCCAGGGAAACGCGCTCGCGGTCGCGGTCGACTTCGATGATCATCACCTTGACCTCTTCGCCCACCTTCAGCATTTCGCTCGGGTGGCTGATGCGGCCCCAGCTCATGTCGGTGATGTGCAGGAGGCCGTCGAGGCCGTCGAGGTCGATGAAGGCACCGTAGTCGGTGATGTTCTTGACCGTGCCCGGGCGGACGTCGCCCGGCTTGATTTCGGCCAGGAGCTTGCGGCGCTTTTCGAGGCGTTGCTCTTCGATCAGCTCACGGCGGCTGACCACGATATTGCGGCGCTCCGTGTTGATCTTGAGGACCTTAAAGTCATAAGTTTGCCCGAGGTACTGTTCGAGGTTCTTCGGGGGCTGGATGTCGATCTGCGAAGCCGGGAGGAAAGCGTCGACGCCGATATTGACGACGAGACCGCCCTTGACCTTGCCCTTGACGCGGCCGCTGATCACGCTGCCTTCGTCGCACTTGGCGAGGATGTTCTCCCAGTTCTTCTTTTGCTGCGCCTTGTCGTAGCTGACCACGGGGTTACCGTCGCGGTCTTCCAGGCGCTCGAGGAATACCTCGATTTCTTCGCCGATCTGCAGCTCGCCCACGTCTTCGAATTCGTGGGCCGGGACGATGCCTTCCGCCTTGGCGCCGATGTCGAGCACGACGTCGTGTTCGCGGATTTCGGTGACCGTTCCCTTGATGATCTGGCCTTCAGTCAGTTGCGTGAACTGACTCTGGGCCAGCAGTTCTTCCATTACGGAGGATGCCATAATCTGGTTAAGGGTGAAACTATAAGCCGCTGCCTGGGATTCGCTTCAAAAGCCGAAGCTTCTTAAGCCCTGTATGGACAACGGGTTAAGGGTTTACGCTTGCTGAGGGTTGATGTAAGAACGCCCCTGGAAAAAGTCCAGAGGCAAAGAGTCGGGCAGACTCAGGCAAAAGCCGCCCGATGGCAAGGAGAAAGATGAGGGCCGCGCCTGCCGGGATGGATTGAGCCCAGCAGCTACTGCCCCGCGTCCGGAGAAGGCTTACGCTGCTTTACCTGCATCTCGTAAAACGAGACTCCAAGCGTCCGCGTATCGCCCGGGCCCGAGGTGTAGTCGGCGGGCTGCGCCAGTTCGTTGATCCGGATGTGCAAGGTTGCCACCCGCCGGTCGCGCAACTGAGCCTCCGGGAGGCGGACCGAAATCGTCTGGATAGCCGTCGGTCGGTTGAACGCATATTCCCCGAGCATCACTCCATCGACGGAAAGCGTGATCTGCCGCTCCGAATTCTCTTCCGGCAAATAGGCTCCGATCTTCAAGTCGATCATCACTTCGGTGGCCCCTTCGACAAGCGGGATGCGAAGAGACGTATCCTGGGCGATTCCCCACACCCCCCAAGGTTCAGGGCCGGAAAACCCTTCGCCCAGTAACGACACGCCTTCGCCCCCCGTCCCGAAAGAATAGGTTGCAACTTCCGAAGAGATCGCGGGATCCAGACGTCGGACAATCCCCAATGAAACCAACGAATCGAAGGTTTCCGCGCCATCGGCTACGATATAGCCTTTCTCATACTCCCAAACCGACTTGGAGGCAGGAACGCGCATGGACAGATACTTACCTTCAATGATGGCGTCGCTGACAAAGAAGAGGCCCTTTTCCTCTGCAAAATCCTCCACTCCAAAGTCGTTCATGTAATCGTCGCAGGTGCGAAACTCCCGCGCGAGGTAAGTGCTATTGGTAGAATTACCGGCGCGGGCGGCATAGTACCACAGGCGCTGCATCGCGCTCATATATTCAGTCCCATTGCACATCACGCCCGGGTAGAAGAACACCTGCTCGTAATGCTTCATTTCATCCTCCCACTCAGGAGCATAAAAGACGACACCCTCCGGCTTGGTGGGAACCCGATGAAAAGTGCGCCAAGGCCAGGTGTCCACCAACTGGATCACGGCCGCAGTCAACAATATCCCCGTCGCAATACTGCGGCGATGGTGCCTCCACACTAGAAGGCAGGGCAAATAAACAAGTGCCACCCCTACCGGCCAGAAAAACCTGCCGCTGCTGCGAAAGGTACCAAAGATATTCGTAAGGTCTGGCATCTCGTAATTAACGAGATTGTGGCTGAGAAAATAAACTCTCCCGGACCACGCAAACACCATCAAGCCAAACAAGATCAACACGACCGGCCAGAATTGGGCGACGCTGGCTTTCACCTGACGCCAGAAGCGGACAAAGGAATAAAGCAACAGTAAAATCACACCGAGACCGAGGTAGTTAAGCCCTTCGTACTCGCCGGAGCGACTCTCAAAAATCCCATCAAAGCCGGGGATGATCCCGGAACGTTGGGGGGTGAAGGGCGCGGCGACATTCATCGCATAGTCACCCCAGCCCGCCCCTGACAAAAGGTTGTCCTTGGAAAAATAGCCGATCCCGACCATCAACCCATAAGCAAGGCATGCGTAGAGCAAAGGCGTCGCAAGCTTTGCCAGCAGGGGGGCATTGCCACGCAGGCAATACCAGAACCACCATGCAAATACCATGGGAGTGATCATGGCAAACAGGTAGCCATGGATGAAAAGGGAAAGCGCAATGATGCAGGCGCCACCTATCGCACTCCCAAGCCAACCATGCCTGTGTTTGGACTCGACTACCAACAAGAAGAACAGCGTAAAGAGAAAGTGCGCACATAATGCCGCATGCCCGTAACGAAATAACTGTGCAGGCAAATGCACGACCAGGATCGCGATGCACAGCACAGCCAACGTCCCCTTTACGTTCAGACGATCCATTAACAGGGTGGCAACGACGCCTTGGGCCACCAGACAAAAGAGAATCCACCAACCAAAAGGGTTCCAGAGGACTGGCACGACCTTGTAAAAGGCTTTGTACAAGATCGCCATGGCGGGAATCACATCCGCATAGACTGCACTGACTTCATCAGGATAGGACAGATCGTCCGTATGCATAATCGGCCAACGCCAGTCATCCTGGGCATATGCGTAAAGACCCGTCACATGCTGCAACCGATCTCCCATATTGAAGTCAATATCGCCGGTGAGGTAGCCCCACGGCATCGTCGTAGCTCCGAATAATGTGCAGACGACAGTGATCAGAAAAATCCTCCAGCGAAGGGGTATTTCGCCTGTGACCCAAGAGAAGCTTTTTTGCATAACAGAATTCTATACACTACGCACCATAGCTCAGGAGTGGAACTCCCTCCCAAACTGTCACAAAACACAATCGGCCTGCCTTTTGACTGGCAAGGCTTTCTTCGACTGCCCTCCATTACCGCCCCCAACTGCAACCATCCGGCCTCTCAGCGGGTTTTCCTTGTGGCGGGCGCGAGGAAATGCGCACACTTTTGTGATTAAGAAAGGGGTGCGCTGCTGCGTATACCCGTTGATAACCGACCCGAATTTTCCCCCGCCGAGCCGAATGGAACCCCACCCTGCCGCCGCGCCAGACCACGAATGGGCGCAAGCCCTCTTCGCCGAGCACCGGCCCGCGCTCTTGCGCTACGCCTGCAGCCTCGCCCACGATCCCGAGGTGGCGGCCGACGCCGTGCAGGAGACCTTCCTCCGCCTCTGCCGGGAAAGCCGCGCCAAGCTCGAGCCGCGCATCCCCGCCTGGCTCTTCACCGTTTGCCGCAGTCGGGTCTTCGACCACCTCCGCCGCCATCAACGGATGAACCCTCTGGAAGAACCCACCGCCGCCCAGCTCTCCGCCAGCGATCCCTCGCCGGCGGCTGCGGCCGAATCGAGCGACACGACCGCTCGCGTCTTCGCCCTCATCGCTACCCTGCCCCCGGCCCACCAGGAGGTCTTGCGCCTGAAGTTCCAGGCCGGTCTCAGCTATCAGGAGATCGCCGAGACGACGCAGAAAACCGTCAACCACGTGGGCGTGCTGCTCCACCAGGCCCTCCAGCGCCTGCGCGAGCAAGTGCGCTCGCAGACCGACCTGCTGCCCTCCCCCCGCTAACCGGAGCCACCACGATGAAGCCCGAAGACCAATCCCTTTTGACCGCCTACGCCTTGGGCGAAGACCTGACGCCCGAACAACGCGCCCAAGTGGAGCAACTGTTGCGCGACGATCCCGCAGCCGCCGCCCACGTGGCGGAGACCGAGCAGCTCGGCAACCTGCTGCTCGACGCCTACGATGCGGAGCCGCTGCCCAGCGGCCTGCAGGAGCAGGTTCCTGTGGCCGATCCCACGCCCTTTATCGCCCCCAAGGCCGCCCAGAAGCGGGTGCTCAACGACGACCAGCGCAAGGCCCGCGTCGAGGCGCTCAAGGCCAAGGCCCCGCAGCTCAAGCGCACGCCCTTCCTCACCTATCAGGCGCTCCTCACCAGTGCGGCCGCCTGCCTCGTGCTCGTGGGCATGTATTACGCCATGAACATCGTCCAGATGCTGATGGAGCCGCAGAACACCGGGCAGACCTTGACTCGGATCGAGCCGACCTCGGAAGACGACCTGCGCCGGGGCGCGATTCAGGAGCTGGTGGACCAATTGGAGGCCGACGAAGCGGCCCGGGTGGCCGAAGACAACCGCCGCCTGCAGGCGCTGCAGGAGGTGGACCTCCTCGCCCTGAAGGAGCAGACCGAGCAGCAGGCCCGCCAAAACGCCGCACCCACGCTTGAAGAGCTGCAAAACGTCGACCTGCGCCCCCGCCCCTCCCCTCGCGCCCGCATTGAGATGTATAATTTAGATGCGCCAGTGTCCCATGCCGCCCCCGAACGCCCCGTGCCGCTCCAGCCGCTCGACTTGAGCACGCCCGACCTGCAGGGGCTGGCCTCGACCCAGACCATGGTCGGCGGCCTGCCTGCCGCGCCGGAAACAAGCGCACCCCAACCGCAAAGCCTGCCCCCATACACGCCGGTAGCCGCAGCGGATGCCACAGACTCCGACGAAAGGGTGTTTGATCTGAGTCCATTTGAGGTTAGCTCCGCAGACGCTCGTAGCACTACATCGCTTGGCGTGGAGCGGCGCCGTATCATTCCTGCGCCCCCTTCCGCCAAGATCGCCCCGGCGGCCTCCACCCTGCAATACTTCGCACCACCCAGCGACGTGCCGCCGGTACCCATGCCGCGCCCAATCGAGGTCCAGCCTGCACCGACGGATCGCGAGGCGTATGATTCGTTGGACGAAAAGCCCTTCGTTTCGCCGGTGGACGAGCCGCTCTCGACCTTTTCCGTCGACGTGGACACTGCCAGCTACGCCAACGTGCGCCGCTTCCTCAACGAGGGCCAGCTACCGCCAGAAGGCGCGGTGCGGATCGAGGAACTGCTGAACTACTTCCGCTATCAGGACGCCGCACCCGAGACCCGCGACGAGCCCTTGGCCGTGCACACCGAGATCGCGCAAGCCCCTTGGGCTCCCGAGCACCAGCTGCTGCGCATCGCGGTAAAGGGCTACGAAATGCCCTGGGAAGAGCGCCCCGCCACCAACCTCGTCTTTCTGATCGACGTCAGCGGCTCGATGAACGCCCAAAACAAACTGCCGCTGGTCAAGGCCGGCCTGCGCGAGCTGGTGCAGCGCCTCGATGCCCGCGACCGGGTGGCGATCGTCACCTATGCCGGCAGCGACCACGTGGCCCTGCCCTCCACCACCGCCAACAACACCGAGACGATCCTGCACGCCATCGACCAACTGGGCGCGCGCGGCAGCACCAACGGCGAAGGCGGCCTCAAGCGGGCCTACGCCGAAGCGCGCAAGCACCTGGCGCCCGAGCTGGCCAACCGTGTGATCCTCTGCAGCGACGGCGATTTCAACGTCGGCGTCACCAATCGCAGCGAGCTGGTCAACCTGATCGAAAAGGAAGCCAAGACTGGCGTCTACCTCAGCATCCTCGGCTTCGGCATGGGCAACTATCAGGATGCCACGCTCGAAGAGCTGTCGAACAAGGGCAACGGCAACTACGCCTACATCGACAGTGAAAAGGAGGCGCGCCGGGTGCTCGTCGACGGGGCGGTCGGCAACCTCGTGCCGATTGCCAAAGACGTGAAGATCCAGGTGGAATTCAACCCCGCCCACGTGCAGGCCTACCGCCTGATCGGCTACGAAAACCGCGCGCTCGCCGCCCAGGACTTCAATAACGACCAGAAGGACGCGGGCGAAATCGGAGCCGGGCACCAGGTGGTCGCGCTCTACGAAATCATCCCGCCCGGCGTCGAATGGCAGCCCGCAGGCACGGTCGACGGCCTGAAGTATCAGCCCACCCGCGCAGCGGAAGCCCCGGCTGCCGCCTCGGGCGAGCTGGCCACGGTCAAGCTGCGCTACAAGGCCGCCGAGGTCGACAACGGCACGCTCGACGGCTTCAGCGAAACGAGCACGCTGCGCGAGTTCCCGGTCGCTGCGCCGCAAAAAGCGGTGCGCGCCCAGCAGGCCAGCGCAGACTTCCGCTTCAGCGCAGCGGTCGCCGGGTTTGGCCTCAAGCTGCGAAAGAGCGATGCGGTGGAAGAATTCGGCTGGCCGCGCCTCTTACAAATGGCGAAGAGCGCCACCGCCAACGACCCCGACCGCCAGGAATTCGTCGAGCTACTCTCCAAAGCCGAAGCGCTGGAAGAGGAGCGTTAGAGCCTTTCCCCCACAGTGCAGATCCCCGCGCCGGGTGCGGCCTCCCTTTATCCGCCCCGGCGCCCTTTTATGCAACGAACCAATGGAAATGAACTCATCCGAACGGGCGAAAGCACTTGAAGAGCTGATGAAGGCTCTCGAGGAAACCTCTTGTAGCGTAGGTGAAATTACCTGAATTACCTGGACACGCGGGGATCTTTACGACCGCCGCATCTGCTCACACCGCGAGGAACGACCCGTCTTCCCCGAGGACGTAGACGCTGATCAGGCCGATCTGTAGCAGGCCGGCGAGCAGGAACGCCAGCGCGATCAACGTGCGGGTGCGCACGCTCTCGGGCAAAAGCATGGCCGCCAGCAGCGCGAGCCCAAGCCCACCCAGCCCCCAGGTGAGGCTGTCAAAGCTCGCAGCAAAAAGGGCGTGGTCCAGCACGAAGGCCCACGTCGGTGACAACATGAGCGCAAAGGCCAGAATACGGACGGCGGATTCCATACCTTTGCTCTGCATAAACCCGGCCAATGTTGAGCGGGCGTCCAAATGGGCCTTTTCAAACAGCCGTATATGGGGCACACTCCCAGGGCTTTCGTGGCCATGCCTCCTCGCTCTGACGACACCCCCTCGCCCGCCGGGCACCGTTCCCGCCTGCGGCACCGTTTTGCCCAGACGGGGTTCAACGGCTTTGCGCCGCACGAGGTGGTCGAGCTGCTCCTCACGCTGGCCATCCCCCGGCGCGACGTGAAGCCGCTGGCGAAGCTGCTGATCCAACGCTTCGGCTCCCTGAAAGGCGTGCTCGATGCCGACCCGCGCGATTTGCAGGAGATCGACGGCATGGGCGAAGCCAGCAGCCTCGTCTTCCGCCTCGTCCGCGAAGCGGCCGACCTTTACCTGCAGCAGGGCATCGAACGCGGCGAATTGCTCCAGAGCGGCACCGACATCGAGGCCTATTACCGCCACCGCCTCGGGGGCTTGCAGATCGAAGTCTTTGAAGTGGCCTACCTCGACCATGCCAACCGCCTGATCCCGAACGCCTTCGACCGGGTGGAAGAGGGCGATTTCGATAGCGTCTACATCTACCCCCGCCGCATTCTCGAAACGGCCCTGCGTAAAAAAGCCAGCGGCATCCTCCTCGTCCACAACCACCCCACCGGCCGCGCCCAGCCCTCCGGCGCCGACATCCAGTTGACCAGGCAACTCCAGCTCGCCGCCAAACCGCTGGAGCTTCGCATCGTCGACCACCTCATCATCGCCGGCCAGGACGTCTACTCCTTCCGCCGCGCCGGGGTGATTTAGGGGGCTGCGGGGCAGACTGTGCCGCAGTGGCACATCTCCGAGGTGCAAACTCTGATTCGTTACTGTCCCGGTGGTGTCGGACGCGAGGCGTCCTCAACCACCGGCTATCTAGCTGTCATCCCTCCGGGATGCTCGATGCTCCTGCAAGCCAGAACTTTGCACCTCTTAGCGTAGGGTTGAGGTCAGCCCCTCACCCGCCCACTAAAAAAGCAGCCTCCTTCGCGAAAGCTGCTTTTCAAAATAAACCGGCTCTCGGCCCTCTCCTCTATTCTGCGGTGCGCAGGGGGCGGTCGAGGGTGAGCTTGTATTGGTCGAGGATGCCGTTGATGAAGCGCTTGGCATCGGGGTTGGAGAACTCCTTGGAGAGATCGATCGCTTCGTTGATGCTGACGATGGGGGGGATGTCGCGGCGGGCCATCATTTCGTAGATGGCGAGGCGCAGGATCGCGAGGTCGATCTTGGCGATGCGGCCAAACTCCCAGTTCTTGGCGTAGCGTTTGATCACTTCGTCGATCTCTTCGCGGTGGTCGAGCGCGCCGTAGATCAGCTCTTCGGCAAAGCTGTAGTAGACGCGCTCGCGCTCCGGGTCGATCGTTTCGAAAAACGCGCGGATGTCGCGGTCGAGGCGCAAGCGGGTTTCCGGTGGGTTGAAGGACCACTGGAAGAGGTATTGCATCGCAGCGACGCGATTGTCTCGTCGGCGGGAATTCTTCACTACAGTTTCCAAGGATCTTCGGGGGAAGGGGGCTCTTCATCGCCGGCGCCCCACTGGGCGGCTTCGGCGGCACGGATGGCATCGATCTCGTCGAGGCGGCCGACGAGGCGGCGCTTGACGTCCGCCATTTGCAGGGCGGCTTCGCCAAAGGCGCGGCCTCGGCCGGTGGGGCCGGCGCTGCGTTCGACGGCCTGGGCTTCGTTGTTGACCGTCACGATGCCGTTGATAACGGGGATCTCGGTGTCGATGGCCACGCGCTGGAGGGCCTGCGCGGTGCACTCGGCGATGATCTCGTGGTGGCTGGTGCCGCCGGCGATGACGATGCCGAGCGCGATGATGCAGTCAAACTCGTAGGTCTTGGCCAGCATGGCGGCAGCGTAGGGCACTTCTTGCGAACCGGGCACACGCACCGTCTCGATGTCTTCGGCGGCGACGCCGGCACGGTCGAGGGCGTCCAGGGCCTGGACGAGCAGGTCGTCGACATGGCGCTGGTTGAAGCGCGCGGCGACGATGCCGAACCGCAGCCCGGCTCCATCAATCAGCGCGGCATTGGGAAAATCTTCGCTCATCGGGTGAAATCAGCAAACGTAAAAGATCGGCCAATCTGCGGCTGGCCGGAAGACAAGTCAAGGCAAGGGAAGAGAGGATTTGCCAACGCGGGCCTTCTGACGCATGGTGCGCGTGCCATGCAGGTCGCCGATTCGCGCATCCCTTTCGTCCCGCCACCCGCTCACAGCCTGGCCGAACGGCTGGGCCCGGGCCATCATGCGCACCGGCTGGAGCGCCACCGGAGCCGCAAGAGCATCGCGCTGGAGCGGCGCAACCTGCTGCAGCACGCCGGGCGCTTCCTCCCCGTCAACCGGCTGGTCGAGTGGGGGCTGCGGGCCACCGGTCTTTACAAAAGTGCCCGACAAGAATTTGTGCAGCCCCGCCTGGTGCACCTGGAGCACCGTTGCCCGCGCTGGCCCGCCGACCTGGACGGCTTGCGCATCCTGCACCTGACCGATCTCCATGCCGACATCGCGCCGGACCTGGTGGCGGCAGTCGTCGAGGGGGTGCGCGGGGTGGAGTGCGACTTGTGCGTGATCACGGGCGACTTCCGCAACGATTACGACACGCCGCAGGAGCTGGTGCTGCGCCTCAACCGCGAGATCCTCGCCGCCCTGCCCCAGCCCGTCTACGGCACCCTGGGCAACCACGACGAGCTGGAGTTGGCGGAGCCGCTGGAGGCGACCGGCCTCATCCGCCTGTTGATGAACGAGCACGTGGTGCTGCCCTTCCGGGGCCGCCGGTTTACCCTCGCGGGGATCGACGACACGTTCTTTTACGAGACGGGGGACCTCGCGAAGGCCTTGGATGGGGCTCCTCCAGCGGAGGAGTGCCCGCGCATCCTCCTGCAACATGGGCCCGACCTCAAGGTATCGCGCGAGGCCGATGCCGCCGAGGTGGCGTTTTCGCCCTGCGGCCACACCCATGGGGGGCAACTGTGCCTGCCCGGGGGCCGTGCCATTGTCGCCATCGACGATCTACCGCGCCGCGTGATCGCCGGGGGCTGGCGCGAGGGCGAGATGGTGGGCTATACCAGCCGGGGCACGGGGGGCTGCCGGGTGCCCGCGCGGATCAACTGCCCCGGGGAGATCACGCTGCACACGCTGCGCCCGGCCTGAGGGCGGCGGCGGAAGGTGCTGGTTCTCAAAATACAACGACACGAACGCCGCTTGGCGGTCAGGTTGCACCGTTGGCAGCGCAGGGGGAGGAAAAAAAGAGGCTCGTCCTGAAAGGGTTTCTGGCGGCGCAAGATTGGCATAAATGGACGTTTTTTACATCGGGGCGCGCCTTTTTGTGAAAATTTTGCGGGTGAAACAGGCATTTGGAACATCTTCCGTACTTCCCTGCCTTAAGTGAGTCAGATTGGTAGCCGATTTGCTTGAAGGACTAAGGGCCAGATTTTTTACAAATCGCCCATTCAAAAAAAACCGACTCAAAGTAGCGGTCATCCTTCCGATTTAGGGTAAAAACCCCTGCCCAGCCGCCATGCCGCAACCATCGCAACTTTCCTCGTCCGACCAGAGGCTCCAGCAAATCGTCCGCTACTGGAACGGGTGCTTGCGATTGGTGGGGCCGTTGCCCCCTGTGGCGCTGCAAGCGCGGCTGCACGCCTGTTACCGCCACCTGGGCTATGCCCCACCCCGCCACCGCGTGGTGGTCGGCAGCCCCTTGGCCGGTGCGTTGCTGGCGAGTTGGCTGCACGATTACGAGACTCCGGAGGCGAGCGAGATGGTCGACATGATTTACGACCTCAACAAGCTCCTGCTCCAGGATACCCGCGAATGGGCCCACGAGCGCCTGCGCGACGATGCCAGACAGGCGATTGAGCGCACCGTGACGGCACCACTTTCCGAAGGCACGGGCAGCAGTTTGCCCGAATTTGTGCAGCGTGCCGTGTGGCGCGACGCCCTGCACGCCCAATGGGGCCGCCAGGGGGATATCTGGCAACAGGTGGCCCAACAGGCCAACGGCGCCCTCGCGCAGGTGCTTCCCGGCCTGGCCGAGCTGGACTTCGACGTGCTGCCGCCCAATGCCGATGCGGTGGTCGAGGCCAGTCTGCTCTCCGGCCTCGGCAATCTCGGGGCCAGCGAGCTGGCGGAAATCGAGGCCAGCGCCGCCCTCCTGGGGCCGAGCGCACATTTTTGGACAGTGCTGCCGCTGCGCCAGATCGCCCGCGTCTGTTCCATGTATTGGCTTTTCGACGATCTGGCCATCGCGGCCCAGTTGCCCGACCGCCTGCACCTCGACGAGGCAGGCTTGCCGCACTGTGCCGACGGCCCGGCCATGATCTTCCCGGATGGCTGGCAGCTCTGGGCCTGGCACGGCGTCCGGGTAACGCAGGCGACGATCGAAGATCCTGCGCACCTGACTTTGGCCGATGTGGCGCGCGAGCCTTGCGCCCAGGCCCGCCGTGTCATGCTGGAGCGCATGGGCCTCCCGGCCGAGCGCGCCGCCCTCTCCCCCCTCCGCTCGGTGGCGGAAGATGGGGCGATGCGCCTCTTTCAGGCCGATTGGGCCGAGCGGGGCTGGCAAAGCGAAGCTGGAGCCTACCGCATGTTTCTCCAGCGCCCCGCGCACCCCGACCCTTCGCGTCGCAATTATCTGGAGCCGGTGGCCGAGCATTGCAACTCGCTGGCCACCGCCCTCGAATGGCTCGAAGAAACCGCCTCGCCTTCGAGCTGAGGGGGGGGCACCCCTACCACTCCTGCACGCGCACGGTGAAGTCTTTGCCTTCCCACTTGGCGGAGTCGGTCCAGTAGAAGGTGAAGACGACTTCGGCGCCTGCTTCGAGGTCTTCGGTCGGGAGGTCGGCCCAGTGGATGGCGCCATTGGCCTGGGTCTCGAGGTCGTGCTGCGATTTCCAGCCGTCGGTCGTGTAGCGGACGCGGGCCGGGCTGGTGAGCATGAGGCGTAGCGTGCGGTCGGGCTGCATACGGGGCACGGGCGTATCGAAGCGCCACATCGCGCGGGCGGGCGGCGGCTCGTCTTCGCCTACGTAGCGGGCGTGGGCGGAGGGGGCCCAGCCAAAGACCTTGCCTTCGTGCAGCGAGCGCGAGAGCTGGAGGAAGCTGGAATGGGCCCACACCAGCGGGGTCGCGGAGCCGGTAGGCTGCCCGTTGAAGAGGCACTTCTCCGGGATGTCGTCCTCGTCCCACACCTGTTCGGCCAGCAGGCCGCAGCGGCTGGCCATCCGGGAGACGGTCTCGTAAAGGCGCTTGGCCTCGTCGCGATTGCCGCGGGTCAGCTCGAAGTTGGCGCGCTCGGCGGTCAACAGGGGCCAGGGGCGACCGATGCCAGCCTCCTCAAACGGTTCGCCGCCCGGGCGCTCGCCATAGCCGTCGTAGCGGTAGCGATACCAGCCGGGCCCGGCCTTCGTCTCGCAACGGGTCGTCGCGTCGATGGCCTTCAGCGTGTTCTCGATCCGGGGGTCGTTGGGGTGGCGCAGCCCGAGCCAGACGAGTGACAGCGCGTCGGCGCTCGACAGCTCGCCTGCGGGCACGGCGTAGGGCTCTTCCATGCGGTTGGCCAGCGTGACTTTCGCGCCTGCGGGGTCGCCGCCCGAGACACCGGCAAAGGGCACGGTGCGCGGGTAAAAGCCGTCGATCTCCAGCTCGCGGGTGAGGGCGGTATCGGTCACGTAGAGCCAGTCGTCGATAAAGGCGTTCCAGTCGTCCGCCGTTTCTTCGAGCAAGGTGGCGAAGGCGTCGTCGCCATAGGCGCGGGCGAGGTGTGCGCCGGCGATGAGGCCGGCCACTTCCGCTGCGAGGGTAAAGATGGGGTAACCGCTGACTTCTTCCCAGCGGTCTTGCGCGGTGCCGGGGCCGTTGACGAGCAGGTGCTCGGCCGCCTTACGCACGGCGGGCCAGACGTTGATGCCTTTGAGCACGTCGGCATGGTGGAGCACTTCGGCCAGGAGCAGCGCGTAGGCGGTTTCGTCGGACTGGTTGGCGGTCCAGTAGGGGCTGCCGTCGAGCCACATGTTTTGCGCCCAGCGGCCATCTTCCTCCTGGTTGCCCAGCAGGTAGATCAGCGATTGCCGGGCCGACTGCGGGTCGTCGACCGCCAGGTAGCCCAGCGCGGCCTCCGCCAGGTCGCGCGGCCACACGAGGTGGTAGCCGCCGGATTCGCTGTTGCCGTCTTCGTGCGAGCCCCAGGGGTAAGACAGGCTGGCGACGAGCGCGCCGGGGTATTGCTTGCCGTCGTGCACGCGCAGGACCATGCGGCTGGTGTGGAGCAGGTCCTGATCGGCTGCCTTGAGGTCGGGCGCGCTGCAGCCCTTGAGAAAGTCGCGCCAGGCGTCGGTGTAGACGTCGCAGACGGTCTGCCAGCCTTCGATGATGGAGGCGTGTGCGTGGTGTGCGCCTTCTGCCGCGCTCCGGCCAAAGGAGAGTGCGGAGAGGATCCACTCGTCGCTGCCGCCCAGCTCGATTTCGCCGCAGAGGGCGACATTGCCGTCGGGCGCCCGGTGGTAACGCTCTTGCAGCTCGCCCTGCTCCTTCAACTGCTGCCAACCGTCGCTCACGCCCACGTAGCCGACGGAGCGGGCCAGCCACGGGCGATCACAGGCAGCGACCAGCCACACGCCCTGCCGCTCGGCACAGAGGTAGGGGCGGCCCTTGATGTCCATGGCCAGCGCGTTGTTGTGCGCGCCGCTGTTACGCAGGTGGGGGTTGATGAGCTGATACAGGCGGTAGTCTTCGCGCCGGCCCTGCAGCGCCTCAAAGCGGACCCGCTGGAGCAGCACCTCGCGCGCGGGGTGGCAGATGATCTCCTTGTGAATCCGGTAGCGGCCTTGCTTGCAGGTGTTGGTGACCTGGTAAAACGGCACGCCAGGTTCGAGGATCTGCGTCTCGTGCTCGGTATCGACGCGCTCTTCGGAGAAAAAGCCGTCGGGGCCGGTGACGAGGAAGCCGGTGTCGCGCAGGTTGGCCGTGTCGATCGTCGGGTAAAAGACCTCCTTTACCACGCCCTGCCCGAGCGTGAACCAGACGAGGCTTTCGCGCTGGAAGGCGGTCCCGACGCCGTCTTTGACGGTCGAGGACCAGCGTGGGGCAACTCCCGGCTTACCGGGCGCGAATTCGGCCGTGAACGGTGCGCTCATGCCGCCATGATTACACGAACCCACCGGGTGTTCAAGCTATCCGCGCCGTCTTTAACGGCCCGCATCTTCGGCGAACGCAACGATGCACCTTCTTCGGCTCCAGCACGTTGCAGATGGCAAAGCCGCCTGACCCGTTCTGAAGGGCAAACGGCTGTTTTACGCTCCAGATCAAGCCTTTATCAACGTTATGCAACGCAAGAGGGAGGGGATGGTACGGCACCTGCCACTACTGCGGGCATGTCTCCCTGTTTCAGCCTCCGTCTACCGATTCTGGGGGTGGCCGCACTCGTGCTCGGCGGTTGCCACCAGGCCAGCGACTTCCATGCGGAGCGCCCGGAGGTGCCGATGCCCGGTGCATTTCGTGAAGTGGCGCAGGAAACGGTGCCGCCGGAGCAGTGGGCCGATATTTGGCAAGAGCCCGAGCTGGCCGACTTACTGGCGCAAACCTTCGACCGCAACCCGAGTTGGCAACAGGCCTGGTCGCAACTGGAGGTATCCCTCGCGCAAGCCCGCCAAGCCGGGGCCGGGCGGCTCCCGACGCTCAGTGCCACCGGGCAGGTGCAGCGCAGCAAGCAGCCGATCATGGGCCCCTCCGCCGCGTTGGCCGGGGGTGGTCAGCAGTCGCCGGGCGGGGGACAGGGGCAGGACGTCCCCGACGCTTACACCGACACCACCTACCGCGCCGGGCTCGCCGCCTCGTGGGAGATCGACCTTTGGGGCCGCCTCGCCGCGCAGGAGGCCGCCGCCGAGCGTCAGGTGGCGGCCACGCAGGCCCAGATCGAGGGCCTCGCCATTTCCCTGGCCGCGCAGGTGACGGAGGCCTTCCTGCAACTGCGCACCGCCGACGCCCGGCTTGCCTTGCTGCAGCGCCAGCTCGACGCCGTCGACGACCAGATCGAGCTGCTCGAACGCCGGGTGGGCCAAGGGCAGACGTCTGCGCTCGACCTCGCCCAGCAGCAACAGACGGCGGAGCAGTTACGCGGGCAGCGTTACCTCGCCCAGGCAGAGCGCGACCAATTCGCGCACCAGCTCGCGACCTTGACGGGTCGCCCGCCGCAAAACGTGACCTTTGACGCTGCGCCGCAACTGCCGCCGCTCCCTCCCCTGCCCGCGCCCGGCTTGCCGCTGGATCTGCTGGAAAACCGCCCCGACCTGCGGCAGGCGTATTACGAATTCCAGGCCTCCGATGCCCAGGCGGCTGCAGCCGCTCGCGAAGGCTTGCCCGCCCTGAGCCTCTCCGCAGACCTCTTTTGGCAGGCGACGGAGCTGGAAAACCTGCTCGATACAGTGTTCTGGACGCTTGCAGGCGAGGCCCAGCAGTCGATCTTCGACGGCGGGCGGATCGCGGCGGGGGAAGACATTGCCCGCGCCCAGGCCGATGTGGCCCGCCTCTCTTACGCCCAAGCGTGGCTGGATGCCCTGCGCGAGGTGGCCGACGCCCTCAGCCAGGCCGAGCAGCTCCAGTCTTACGAAGCCAGCGCCGCCTCGCAGCTACGCCAGAGTGAGCAGAGCCTCGAGCTGGCCCGTAGCCGCTTCGTGAACGGTGCCATTGATTACTTGCGCGTGCTGGAGGCCGAGCAGGGTCTGCGCGACGCCCAGATTGCGCTGCTCGAAGCCCGCCGCGACCGTTGGCTGAACCGCCTACAGCTTTTCCGCGCCGTCGCCAGCGACGAAGCCCTGCCCACCGCCGTCCGCAACCCCCGTGCCTCCTCCGCCTCATGAATCAGAAACGCGCCAAGTTTCTCCGCCTCGGCCTGCCGGTGCTCGTCCTCTTGCTCGCCATCGGCATCACGATGGCCCTTTTCGTTTTCAAGCAGCCACCGCAAAAGGAACAGCCGCAGACCCTCGGGCCGGTGGTCGAGACGATGACGGTGCAGCGCCGCTCCGAGCCGCTGGAAGTCCATGGCTACGGCAGCGTGATGCCCGCCCGCCGCGCCTGGATCCAGACGGAGGTGGAGGGCAAGATCGTGGAGCTGCACCCGGCCGTGCGCCCGGGAGGTCGCGTAAAAGCCGGGGAGCTGCTGGTGCAGGTGGACCCGCGCGTTTACCGCCACCAGGTGGCCGAGGCGGCCGGACAACTGGCCCAGGCCGAGAGCGAGCTGGCACTGGAAGAGGGCCGGCAGGACGTGGCGGAGTTGGACTGGGAGTATTACCAGCAAAACGTCGAAAACGAGGCCCCGGCCGACCGTGCGCTGGCGCTGCGTGAGCCCCAGATGGCGAGCGCCCGCGCCCAGGTGCAGACGGCAGCCGCCCAGCTCGACCGCGCCCGCCTGCAGCTCGACAAGGCCAGCATCGCCGCGCCGTTCGACGGCTTTATCCGGCAGGAGGATGCGGAGATCGGGCAGCTCGTCTCCCCGCAGACACAGTTGATCGAGTTGATTGGCGACGATGTCTTTTGGGTCGAGGCCAGCCTGCCGGTGCGCCAGCTCGACCGCCTGCGCATCCCGGGCTTTAACGCCACACCGGGGCAAGCCTCCCGCGTGCGCGTGATTCAGGAGCTGGGCGAGCGCCGGATCGAGCGCGAAGGCCGCGTCTCCCGCCTTTATGGCGATCTCGATGAAAACGGCAGCATGGCGCGCGTGCTGATCGAGGTCGAAGACCCCTTGCGGCTGCCCTCCGCCGAAGCCGAACCGAGCGAAACCCCGGAGCTGCCCCTGCTGCTCAACGCTTATGTGGAGGTGCGGATCGAGACGCCGATGGAGCGCCCGCTGGTGGAGGTCCCGTGGTCGGCCTTGCGCGAGGGCAACCAGGTATACGTCTACCGCGAGGGCAAGCTGCACCTGCAGCCGGTCGACATCGTGTGGCAGACGCCGGAACATTTTTACGTGGGCGACGAGTTGCAGGAAGACGACCGCCTCGTCACCTCTCCGCTGTCCAACCCCGTCCAGGGCATGAAGCTGCGCCGGGCCGAAGAAGTCGAACGGCAACGGCAGCAGAACCAGCAGGGCGGCCCCGGCCAGGAGTCGGGCGGCCAAACTTCAACGTCCAACGCTTCCGCGTCCTGAGCCATGGCCGAGCAAGACAACGACCAGGCGAAAAAGGACCCGATGGCGGGCCAGAAGGGCATCGTGGCGTGGTTTATCAGCCACCCTGTCGCGGCCAACCTTATCATGCTGCTCTTTTTGGCGGGCGGGCTGCTCACGGCCTTCCGCGCACAGCAGGAGGTCTTCCCGCAGGTGGAGCTCGACCAGGTGACGATTTCCGTGCCCTACCCCGGGGCAGGGCCGGAAGAGGTCGAAGAGGCCATTATCCTGCCGATCGAGGACGCGGTGCGCGGGGTCGACGGGGTGAAGGAAGTCCGTGCGTCGGCCTCGGAGGGCAGCGGCACGGTGTTGGCGGAGTTGATTACCGGCACCGACCGGCAGCGGGCGCTCAACGACATCAAGAACGAGGTCGCCGCCATCCGCTCTTTCCCCGCCCAGGCCGAAGAGCCGATCATCACCATCCCCGACAACCGCACGCAGGTCATCTCGCTGATCTTCCACGGCGAGGCCACGCCGCAAGAGCTGAAGATGCTGGCCGAGGAGGTGCGCCAAGACCTGCTGCACCAGACGCCGATCACTTATACGGAGCTGGACGGCTTGCCGGAGCCGGAGATCAGCATCGAGATCCCGCAGGCCAACCTCCGCCGTTACGGGCTCTCGGTACAGGACGTGGCGCAGGCCGTCGACGCCGCCTCGATCGAGCTGCCGGCGGGCGCGCTGGAGACCCCGAGTGGCGACTTGCGCCTGCGCGTGACGGAGGAGCGCGAATACGGGATCGAATTTCGCGACGTGGCGGTGATCCGCGAGCCCAACGGCAGTGTCGTGACGCTGGCCGACCTGGGGGCGGTGGTCGACGGCTTTCGCGACGAAGACATTGCGGCCTACTTCAACGGCGAGCGCGCGGTGCGGCTGAAGATCTACCGCGTGGGCGACCAGACGCCGCTGGAGATTACGGGGTCCGTGCGCTCTTACCTCGAACGCAAGCGCCTGGAGCTGCCCAAAAACCTCTCCATCACCACCTGGAACGACAGCAGCGAGATTTTCCGCGACCGCATCGGCCTCTTGATCGAAAACGGGCGCCTGGGCGTGATCCTGGTGCTGATCATTCTCGGCCTGTTCCTGCGGCCGCGCCTGGCCTTCTGGGTCACGCTAGGGCTGCCGATCTCGCTGCTGGGCGCGTTTATCTTCATGCCGGTCTTCGACGTGTCGATTAACATGCTCTCGCTCTTCGCGTTCCTGCTGGTGCTCGGCATCGTGGTGGACGACGCGATCGTGGTCGGCGAGGCCATTTCCGACCGGCGCAGCCAGGAAGACAACCCCCGCCTCGCGGCCCTGCTAGGCACCAAGGAGGTGCTCGTGCCGGTGGTCTTCGCCGTGATGACGACGATCGTGGCCTTTTCGCCGCTGCTCTTCGTGCCGGGCGTGGCGGGCGAGTTCTTCAGCGAAATCCCGCTCATCATCATCCCCATCCTGCTCATCTCGCTGGTGGAATCGCTGCTCGTGCTGCCGTCTCACCTGGCCGAGCACGCGGGCGACCCGAACAAGAAGCCGGAGGGCAAAGGCATTTTCGCCCGCCTCAGCCGGGCGCAAAACCGCTTCTCCGAGGGCTTCCGCTCGTGGGTGGACGCTCATTACCCGCCGGTGATCGAGCGCGTGCTGCGTTGGCGTTACCTGACGCTGGCGGCGGCCTACGGGGTGTTGATCATCGTGATCGGCTTTGTCGCCAGCGGCTATCTGCCCACGACCTTTATCCCCAACATCTCCGGCGACCGCGTCTCGGTGGCGCTGACGATGCCCTACGGCACTTCGCAGGAGCAGACCGAGCGGGCGATGCGCCAGATCGTCAACGGTGGGCGCGCGGCGCTCGACGAGGCCCGGCAGCAACAGGGTGACGACCAGCAGGGCGACATCGCCGAGGGCATCTTTGCCATGGTGGGCTCGCAGGCCACCAGTACCGCCGGGCCGGGCAACTTTGGCGGCACGCCCGGCGGCAGCCACCTCGCCGCCGTGGAAGTGTCGCTCGTGCCGGGGGCCGACCGCGCGATCTCGACCCGCGACTTTGCAGACCTGCTGCGCGAGAAAATCGGTGAGATCCCGGGCGCGGAGACTTTTCGCGTGAGCTACGATACCGGGCCCGCCACCGGCTCCGCCGTCTCGATCCAGCTCGTCCACAGCGACCTGCGCACCCTGGAGGCAGCCTCCGCCGAGCTGGCGGAGCGCCTGCGCCGCTATAATGGCGTGCGCGACGTCGACGACGGCTTTCAGGAGGGCAAGGAGCAGATCGACCTCACGCTGCGCCCTTCGGCCCGGGCGCGGGGGCTGACCGAGGCCGATCTGGCGCAGCAGCTGCGCGGCTTGATCTTTGGGGCCGAGGTGGAGCGCCAGCAGCGGGGGCGCGACGAGTTGCGCGTCTACGTGCGCCTGCCCGACGACGAGCGCAACACGAGCTATTTGGTCGACAACCTGATCCTGCGTACGCCGCAGGGGGGCGAGATCCCTTTGCCCGAGGCCGCCTACTTCGAGCGCGGGCACTCCGCCACCACGATCAACCGGCAAGACGGGCGCCGCGTGGCCGAGGTGACGGCCGATGTAGACGAGCAGGTGACGACCGGGGGCGAGATCACGGCTCAGGTTCTCGCCGCCGAGTTGCCGGAGCTGAAGCAGCGTTACCCGGGGCTGGAGCAATTCGTCTCGGGCGAGCAGGAAGACCAGCAGGAGTCGATGGCTTCGCTCCAGACGGGCATGCTGATCGCGCTGCTGGTGATGTACGGCCTCATGGCGGTGGTCTTCAACAGCTACCTGCAGCCCTTCATCATCATGCTGGTGGTGCCGTTCGGGCTGGTGGGCGCCGTGATCGGCCACCTGCTGCTCGGCTACAACCTCAGCATCATCAGCATGTTTGGCCTGGTCGCGCTCAGTGGTGTGGTGGTCAACGACTCGCTCGTGCTGGTGGCGGCCGTCAACGACCGCAGGCGCGAGGGCATGGACCTGCACAAGGCGCTGGTCGACGCGGGCCGCCGGCGCTTCCGCCCGGTCGTGCTCACCTCGCTGACCACCTTCATGGGCCTCGCGCCGATGATCTTCGAGACGCAGGTGCAGGCGCGCTTTATAATCCCGATGGCGATCAGCCTCGGCTTTGGCGTGCTTTTCGTGACGGTGATCACTCTCCTGCTGGTGCCGGCGACCTATCTGGCCGCCGAAGATGCCCGCCACCGGGTGAGCGCCCTCGTGCACCGTGCCCGGGGCAAAGAACCGCCGCCGCACCCCTCCGTGCAAGGCGCAGCACCGCGTTGAGTTACGAAATCGTAACAAAGCGGCACTTATGTTACATTTTCGTGAAGACAAACCCTTGATCTTTACAACGGGTGTGCCGTCAGCCGTAGATGGGGCGTGGAGGTATTGTCTGAGCAACGGTGGTGCGAACCGGAGGCCATCCCTCTACGTGGACTTCGACTTATCCGATATGGACACAATTGTGATGGTAATCGGTTTTCTGTTGGCGGCGTATGCGATCGTCGCCAACGACTCCATACAGACGCTGGGCACGTTCCTGGCGTCGAACAGCAAACGCCCTTGGTGGCTGCTCTTCGCCTTCGCCTCGACGGTGATGGTGGCCACGATCCTCTGGGGGTGGTTCCATGGAGACGCGACGCACGGCCGTCTGGCAAAATTTCCTGAGTTCTCGGAGATCCAGTTCAACTGGACTCACCTCATCGCACCCGCGATCCTGCTGGGGCTGACCCGCTTCGGCTTCCCCGTCAGCACTTCGTTCCTGATCCTGCTGGTGTTCATGGGCTCGGCCCTGCCCGGCATGCTGGAGAAATCGCTGCTCGGCTACGGCGTGGCTCTGGTGGCCGCCCTCGTGATCTATGTGGGCATCGCCAAGGTGCTGGAGCAAAAGTGGCACCGCAAGCCGGCGGTGATCGGCGCCAATGGCGACGGGACGGCCCATGTGCCCACCTCCGAAGGCACGCTGCACATCAAGGCCCAGGAGCCGCACACGGGCTGGATCGTGGCCCAGTGGATCTGTACGGCCATCCTCTGGAGCGGCTGGCTGACGCAGGACCTCGCCAACATCTTCATCTACCTGCCCCGCCCGCTCGACACCAGCTGGCTGGTCTTGGCGCTGGTGTGGATGGTCGCGGTGCAGGGCTTCATTTTCTACTCGCACGGCGGCGCGATCCAGAAGGTGGTGCTGCAAAAGCGCAACACCGTCGACATCCGCTCGGCCACGTTGATCGACCTGCTCTACGGCGTGCTGCTCTGGTATTTCAAGTTCCACAGCAACATGCCGATGAGCACGACCTGGGTCTTCATCGGGATGCTCGCCGGTCGCGAAATCGGCCTGCGCATCATGGAGCGCCCCACCTCCGTCACCGTGGGCGTGCGCCTGGCCGCGCTCGACCTGGCCAAGGCGGGCACGGGCCTCGCCGTGAGCGTGCTGATCGCCCTCGGCCTGCCGGTGCTCAACAGCGCCCTCGCCGGTGCCGTCGACATGAGCACCTTCCAGAGCACCTTCAATCAAGTCGCGGCCGCCATTTCGCTGGTCGCCGTGGTTGCCCTGCCGCTCTACATCATTCGCACGAGCCAGCTCGAAAACGAGCTCCAGCCTGCGGAAGCACGGGCGTAGGCGGCCTCGCAAACGATTCTTTCTCCAAGCGCGGTCGGGAACCTTCCCCGCCGCGCTTTTTCGTGCCCGGGTGATTCAACAATAAGACCGAGGGCCTTCTTGCCCTTCCTGGCAAGCGGCGACAGGCTCGGGCCGATGCGTTTCTCTACCCCGTTCGCCCTCCTAGCCCTGACTCTCTTTCCCGTGCTCACCCCCGCCGCTCCAGCGGAGGAAGACCCGCCCCCCGTGCTCTGGTACCAAGAGCCGGCCACGGAGTGGGTCCAGGCCCTGCCCGTGGGCAACGGGCGGCTCGGCGCAATGGTTTTTGGCGGCATCGGGCAAGAGCGCCTGCAGCTCAACGAAGACACGTTGTGGGCGGGCGGCCCTTACGACCCGGCCCGCCCGAACGCACGAGACATCCTGCCCGGCCTCCGTAACCGCCTGAACCGGGGCGAGTATCAGGAAGCGCAGGACCTCGTGCAGGAGCGCTTCATGGCCCAGCCGATGCAGCAGATGCCGTATCAGACGATCGGCGACCTGCTCATCACCACCTCCATCCTCGAAACGGCCCGCGATTACCGCCGCGAGCTGGACCTCGATACGGCCATCGCCCGCACGACCTTCCGGGCGGGGCCCACCGTGCACGTGCGGGAGGTCTTTGCGAGCCCGGTGGATCAGGTGATCGTCGTCCGCCTCAGCGCCAAAAACGTGGAACGGCCCGACCGCACTGGCCGGCTGGGCTTCACCCTCGGCTTTCAGTCCCCGTTGCCCGCCACGAGCCGTGTCGAAGGAGATACGCTCGTGCTCAGCGGCACCAACACGGGCATGCAGGGCATCGAAGCAGGCCTGAAGTTCGAAACCCGCGTGCGTGTGCTGCTCGAAGATGGTGCGGGCGAAATCGTGCCGCTGGGCCAGCAACTGCGGGTCGAACGCGCCGAAGCCGTCGTGCTGCTGATCAGCGCCGCCACCAGCTACGTCGACTACCAGACTGTGAATGGCGACCCGACGGCGAAAAACCTGCTGGCCCTCGAAAAGGCCGCCCTGCGCAGTTACGACGCGCTGAAGGCGGACCACGTGCGCGAACACCAGCGCCTCTTTCACCGCACTACGCTCGACCTCCCGGCCACCACCCCGGCGGCCAAACTGCCGACCAACGAGCGCGTAGTCGCCTTTCAAGAGGCCGAAGACCCTTCGCTGGCCGCGCTGTATTTTGATTACGGGCGCTATCTGCTGATCTCCAGCTCCCGCCCCGGCTCCCAGCCCGCCAACCTGCAAGGCATCTGGAACGACTCGATCAACCCGCCCTGGGGCTCGAAATACACCATCAATATCAACACCGAGATGAATTACTGGCCGGCCAACCCCACCGGCCTCGGTGAGCTGAACGAACCGCTCTGGGCCCTGCTCGAAGACCTCGCGAAGACGGGCCGCCGCTTTGCCTGGGCGCATTACGGCACCGGCGGCTGGGTAACGCACCACAATACCGACCTCTGGCGCGCCTCCGGCCCCATCGACTCGGCCTTTTACGGCATGTGGCCCTGCGGCGGCGCCTGGCTCAGCACCCACCTCTGGCAGCACTACCTTTATACGGGGGATCGGGCCTTCCTCCAGCGCGCCTACCCGATCATGAAGGGCGCGACGGAGTTCTTCCTCGCCAACCTCGTGGAAGAGCCCAAGCACGGTTACCTCGTCACCAGCCCCTCGATGTCGCCGGAAAACGCGCACCACAGCGGCCTCTCGATTGCCGCAGGGCCGGCGATGGACAGCCAGATCCTGCGCGACCTCTTTGCCCAGACGGCCGCCGCCGCCCAGATCCTCGGGCGCGATGCCGACTGGCGTCAACAGGTGCTCGCCACGCGCGACCGCCTGCCGCCCGACCAGGTGGGCAGCCAAGGCCAGCTCCAGGAATGGCTCGAAGATTGGGACGCCTCTGCTACCGATCAGCAGCACCGCCACGTCTCCCACCTCTACGCGCTCTTCCCCAGCAACCAGATCACCCCCCAGCGCACGCCCGAGCTGAGCGAGGCCGCCCGCACGACCCTCAACACCCGGGGCGACCGCACCACGGGCTGGGCCATCGCCTGGCGCATCAACCTCTGGACGCGCCTGCACGACGGCGACCGCGCCTACTCGATCCTCAAGCTGCTGCTCGACCCTTCGCGCACCTACCCCAACCTCTTCGACGCGCACCCGCCCTTCCAGATCGACGGCAACTTTGGCGGCACCTCCGCCATGGTCGAGATGCTCCTGCAAAGCCACCTGCCGCTCGATCCGCAGTCGCTGGCGGGCGAATCAATGCAGTTCGAGCTCGATCTGCTGCCCGCCCTGCCCAGCGCCTGGCCCGACGGCTCCGTCCACGGCCTGCGTGCGCGCGGCGGCTTTGAGGTGGATCTGGAATGGAAGGGCGGCCAGCTCCAGCAAGCGACCGTGCGCTCCCTGCTCGGCAACAAGGCCGTGCTCCGCCACGGCGACGCCACCCGCGAAGTCTCCCTCCCCGCCGGCGAATCCCTGACCTGGGACGGGCGGTAGGGCGGTGGCACCACCTCGCCCCACGCGCTCTGGGAGTGCGCCGCTCCGCGGCGATCTGGTTTAGCGCCAAGCGAGTTTGAAGATACGGTCGCTGTAGTGGACCACCGCAGCCTGCTCCAGAATCCAGATCGGCGCAGAGCGCCGCACTCCCAGATTACCCCTTGTCCCTCTTCCTCACAGCCCGCCCAACAGGTAGGTCACGAAGTTGACGAGGTTGAGCACCGCGAGGCCGAGCAGGATGACGAAGCTGAGGAAGCGGAGCTTGTTGAGCGAGCGCAGACAGATCTCGGGCTCGATCGAGCGGCCGAGCCAGGCGAGCAGGATAAAGAAGCAAAACCAGGCGGCTTGCCCGAGCAGGAGGCCGCCGAGGAAGGCCGGGAGCCAGCCGATGAATTCCCAGGGCTCGGGGTGACGCTCGGCCAAATTGAGCGCGCCCAGGCCGAAAACGTAGGTGCCCCAGAATGAGAGGGGGCGCTTGAGCGCCTGCCACACGAGGCCGCGCCGTTGCTCGGGGTCTACCTCCACCACAAGGCCGGTCAGGGGCGGGGCGCGGCGCACGGCGAGGGCCGAGATGAAGAGCCAGATGGTGGCCAGCCCCCCGAGGATCAGCGCCAGCGGGTGTGCATACCACCAGGCGACGAGCCAACCGGCGCTCAACAGGCCCACGGCCCAGGCGGTGCCGCCCGTGAGCGCGAGGAGCACGGCCAGCGCGAGGCGCACGTAGCCGCTGTAGGTGAGCTGGCAGAGCCAGACGGTGGAGCTGGCAAACGAGGCGGCAAAGAGCAGCCCGACCCAGGCCCCGGCGATTAACGACCAGAAGGGGTCACTCATTGCGGAGCGGCGGCGGTTCTTCCGCGCCTTCGATCGTCCAACCCATGCGGGTCTCGATACTGCCGGGGAGGACTTCGATCTCGTGATCGCAGCCGATGGCGGCACACAGCTCGCTCATGCGCTCCTGGATTTCGGCAAAAATCTCGGCGCGCCGGGATTCGTAGAGCCACGAGAGCTCCAGCCGCGGGCCGTGGCGCTCCAGGCGGCAATGCAGCGTGCCTTGGCCGGTGACTTCGCCGATCTGGAACATGATGCAGGCCACGAGGAAGTCGCGCCAGCGCGATTCGGGCACCGGGAGGCGGGCGCTCTCGGCGTTGGTGTGGCACTCCCAGCGCATGCCGCGCGGCAGCAGGTCTTGCAACAGGGCCTGATTGGTCTCCAGCCACGCGATGGCTTCGACGCGGGTGGAGCTGCTGTCTTCGGTCAGGATCTCGCGCATGTGGGCGAGCTGGGTCTTGAGCATCTGCGCGGCGAGGTAGACTTCCTGCCAGTCTTCCTTCGATTCCTCGTCTGGCTCTTCGTCGCGCCAGCTTTCGGCCAGCGAGAGCACGCCCAGGAGCTGGTTGCCGCCGTCGTGGAGGAGCTTGCGCATGGCTTGGGCACGGGCTTCTTCCGCCCAGGGGGCAAAGCGGCTGAGGTCGAGACAGTTGGGCATGAGGGAGTTTAATTGGGCACCGGCACACCGGCGTCGCGATACTGGCGAAGCTTGTTGCGCATCGTGCGCAGGCTGATGCCGAGCTGCTCGGCCGCGCGCGTGCGGTTACCTTGGAAAGCGTTCAGAGTCATCAGAATATGCTCTTGTTCGATTTGTTCAAGGGGCGGAAGGCTTTCCGGCGCCAAAGAGGTGAAGGCATGGCGCTGGAGGGAGGGGGTGCCCTCTTTTTTGGGCGGGGCATCGGCCCTGCCGGCGGCGGTTTCGAGCCCCAGGGCGGCGGGCTGGATGCTGCCGCCTCCGCTGGTCATGATGACGGCGCGCTCGATCAGGTTGCGCAGCTCGCGCACGTTACCGGGCCAGGGGTGGTCGAGCAGGGCCTGCAGGGCTTCGGGGCTCAGGCCGGTCACTTCCACGCCGTGCTGGCGGCGGGCGAGGTCGATAAAGTAGCGGGCGATGAGGGGGATGTCGTCTTGCCGGTCGCGCAGAGGCGGGTTGTAGATGGGGAAGACGTTGAGGCGGTAATACAGGTCTTGGCGGAACTCTCCGCGCTCGGCGGCTTTTTGCAGTTCGCGGTTGGTGGTGGCGATCACGCGCACGTCGACGCGGATGGTGCTGGTGCCGCCCACGCGCTCGAATTCCTGCTCCTGGAGCACGCGGAGCAGCTTGGCCTGGAGCGCGGGGGACACCTCGCTGATCTCGTCGAGCAGGATGGTGCCGCGGTCGGCGAGCTCGAAGCGGCCGGCGTGGCGGCGGTCGGCCCCGGTGAAGGCGCCTTTTTCGTGCCCGAAGAATTCGCTCTCGATCAGCGTTTCGGAGATGGCGGCGCAGTTGACGCGGATGAAGGGCTGGTCGCGCCGGTCGCTGTTGCGGTGGATTTCCTTGGCGATCAGTTCTTTGCCGGTGCCGCTTTCGCCGTGGATGAGCACGGTGGCCTGGGTGGGGGCCACGCGGCGGATCAAGTCCTTCACCTGTTGCATCTGGGCGCTCTGGCCGATGAGGAGCGAGTCTTTCTGCTGCTCGTCGGCCCCGCTGTAAAAGCGGGTGAGCTGGCGGACGCGGCGGTAGTCTTCGGCTTTTTTGACGACGACGTCGATCTGCTCGTTGGGGAAGGGCTTGATCAGGTAGTCGAAAGCGCCGGCGCGCATGCACTGGATGGCCGAGTCGGCGTTGCCGAAGCCCGTCATCATCACGACCATGGGGGCGTCGGGAAAGTCGGCGATCTCCTTCAAAAACTCGGAGCCTTCACCGTCGGGCAGGCGCTCGTCGAGGAAGATGAGGTCGTAGGCGAGCTGGTTGAGGCTTTTGCGGGCCTCTTCGAGGCTTTCGGCGGCGCCGACCTGGTATTGGCGCTTGCGCAGCCACGTGGAGAGCGCTTTGCGCACAATGCGCTCGTCGTCCACGATGAGGATGCGGTCAAACGCCATGGCGCTCTAGCTAGGCAACATTTGCCGCCACGACAAGCTTCATTTGTTCTGGGCCGGCTGGTCGAGGGGCGGTTCGAGGTTGGTGGCGCGCACGCGGCCATTGGGTACGTGGCGAGGCGGGGTCACGCGCACGTCGATGCGCTCCGCGTTATAAGGCTCGTCGATCTGCACCGCCACGTGGTCGCGGAAGTTGCTGATGACCTCGGTCGAGCCGTCGTAGATGACGACTTCGAGGTCGATCCCCGACTTCATGTGGCTGCCCGAAAAGCGGATGAGGTGATCGAAGCGGACCTTGTTGGAGGGCGGGAGGAGGGGGCGCAGCACGGTGTCGCCCCAGGCTTCGGGGGAGCCGCTCTGAGCCACCTTGAGCCGGCCGTCGGTATCTTCCTCCGCTCCGAGGTTTGCGGCATCAAAGGCGGCGGAGGCCTTTTGCACCTTGTATTCCTGCCCTGCATCCAGCTCGCCGCCCTGGATCTGGTGCGGGTAAGTCTGGGTGGTGTAGCGGGAGGCCCCGATGATCAACCGGCCAAAGACGTTCCAGCAGTCCTTGAACTCGACCACCGCCGGCACGTTCATCTCGTCCCCGGCGTAGAAAATGTTGACGTAGTCGAAATTCACCATGTTGCAGTTTTCGAAGATCAGGGCGGGAGGGGCATCGCCGCGGATCGTGTGGTAATTGGTCTCCAGCTTGCGGCCGTCGAAAGTGATGTGGTTGGCGGGGCCTACGATCTTGACGGCCGTGCCCCGGAAGCCCTCCATCACGCGGGCGCCGAAGAAGAGCTGGTTGGAGCTGTATTTGGGGCCCGGGCGAATCTCGATGGTGGGGATATCCTTGCCGTTGCCGCCGCCCATGAAGCGGGAGAAAAACTGCGAATCGAAGACCTGCTCGCCGTAAAAAAGCCGATACCCACCCTCACGCATGTGCGGAAAAGGGCCGGTGATCGTCACCGACTCGTCGAACATAAGGTAGGCGACGCGGCGGGCCTCGATCAGGTTGGTGCTAAAGGATGAATCGCCACCGTAGATGGAGAGGTTGTCGAGGTGGAGGGAGCGGAGCTGCTGGGCCAGCGTGGGGCCGCCCTCCATCAGCAGGCCTACCCCGTCGACGGTGCGGCGCAGGATGGAAGCCCCTGGGCGCCCCCAGTCGCGCCCCGGCTCGGCCACCTGCCCGGTCAACCGGCCATCTTGCGGAAAGCGAATGGGCTCGCTGCCGATGTTGTAGTGGCCGGCGATTTCGACCACGCGCGCGATCTGAAAGGCGGCATTGATATGGGGGGCATTGTGCTCGCCCTTGACCCCGTAGCCGGTTGCGCCAAACCACTCGGGGCGGGAGCGTGCGTTGCGGATGGGGCCTTTCAGGTTTTTGGCGCTCGTATCGATCCAAGCCGCCCGGTTGTCTTGCACCCAGTGCTGGAACTGCCAGACATCTTCTTCGTCGGCGCGGACCATGATGCCGCCGGCGGGGATCATGACCAGTGGGCGGCGCAAGTGGATGGCCCCGGCGAGGTAGGCGCGCCCGCCGTCGAGCAGCAGCGGCTGGTTGCTCTGGCGGAGATACTCGGCCAAGGCGCGGAAACGCTCGCCGTTGACCTCCGCGTCGGCAGGGTCGTCGGAGGTGCGCACGCCGGCCCAACGCCAGGAGATGCCTTGCCCGCCCGGTTCGTCCAGCCTGCGCCAATAGGTTTGCGTGCGGCCGGGCCCGTTGGCCTGCCAGATGGTGACGCCGTTTTCGGCGTCTTTACCGAGCAGGCCCGAGCGGTCGAGGTAAAACTCGCCGCCCCCGCCGTCGCCCTGGCGGTCGAAATTATGGGCTACTACAATAGTGCGGTGCTCCAGGCCGTCCACCGGGTAACGCGCCATGTCTTCGATCGTGGGGAACTTGAGCAACACCGCCGGGAGCGCGGCCACCAGTGCCGTCCAGAGCCAAAGCCAAGCTACGAAGCGCCCGCTACGGGTGAGCCGGGCACCCATCGAGATACCAGATACGCAAGCCATGCGGCATACCTTGCCACGGCAGCGCAAAACGACAAGTAGAAGCCGCCTTTCGAGGCCCTTCTACCCGATGGCTTGGGGCCTTGTATCCACAGGCTTACTACGATAAGCCATCACGACCATACCTACGCCCACCGCGAGGAACACGAGCGAATAGCAGGTGCCCCGGCTCAGCCCGAGGATCAGGGCGGCATCGGGCTCGCGGAACACTTCGCCCACCACGCGCAGGAGCGAATAGGCGATGAGGAACTCGCCCGTGAGCAGGCCCGGCTTGACCGCCGCCGGGTCGCGCTGCCAGAAGCGCCACTGCACGTAGGCGAAGAGCACCAGCCCCTCCAGCGCGGCCTCGTAGAGCTGGGAAGCGTGCCGGGGATTCACGTAGCGGCCCAGTTGCTCGCTGTAGGTGATGAACTGGTCGGCCCGCACGGGGGCCTCGGGGAAGATGACGGCGTATTTGAAGTCCGTGACTTTGCCCCACAACTCGCCGTTGATGAAGTTGGCGAGGCGGCCAAAGAACAGGCCGGGAGCTGCCGTGGTCGCCACAATGTCGGCCAACGCGCGGGTGCTCACCTGATAGCGGCGGGCGCAGAACCAGATGGCGAGGGCCACGCCGAGGAAGCCACCATGGCTGGCCATCCCCCCGTCCCACACCGCAAAGAGCCTCAGCGGGTTGGGGAAGAGCAGGCCCGGGTCGTAGAGCAGGGCGTAGCCGAGGCGGCCACCGGCAAACACGCCAATGACGAGGCCGTAAAAAAGGAATTCGCGCCGCCCGGCATCCAGGAAGGAACGGCCTTGGCGGTAATAGAGGCGCAACAGCCACCACGCGAGCAGCAGGCCGGCAATGTAGGCCGCGCCATACCAACGGGGCCCCACCCCTTCGCGGATCTCAAAGATGAAGGGATCGAGGTTGTGTACCCAGTAAGCCAGCGCGAAGAGCGAGTCCATCGCCGGCAATAGACGGCCATCGGGCGAGGATGGTCAAGGGCGAAGGAGACGCCGGGAGGTAAAAGCGCGCGTAGCGGTTAGGACGCTGGGGCGCGCTACTTCTTGGCGATGATCCAGATCGCGTGGATGATGCCCGGGATGTAACCAAAGAGGGTGAGTACGATGTTGATCCAGAAGTGAAGGCCGAGGCCCACCTGCAGGAATACGCCCAAGGGCGGCAAAAGGATGGCGAAAATGATGCGGATAACGTCCATGGCGATACGGGTTTAGGCAGGGATGGCGGTCGGCTCGGCGCGGGCTTCTTCGCGCACGCCCAGATGCTGGAACTCCTCGAAGGCAGCCAGCTCGTCTTCGGCGGCAAAACGCAGACGCTCGGCCACTTCACTCAGGCCCAGCTCTTCGGCAATGGACTCAGTAGACTGATACAGCGCGTGCTTGAGCTGCGTAAGCGCGGAGACCAGCGAAATGATGCCACGGTCGACCACGCGGGGGTCGCCCTCGCTGGAGACGAGGTCTTCCACCTCGATCATGAAAGCTTCGGAAGGGATGCAGCGGCCACCGAATTGCACGGTGTCGAGGTGCTCAAAGCAGGTGGTGAGGCGGCGGATGTTCTTGGCGCTGAGGTCTTCGTAGTGCGCCAGAGCCAGGGTGAGGCGGTTGGAATTGGCAGCAATGCGCAGGGCCGGGATGGTGTCGACCATCTTGTCTTCGCAGTCCCAGTGGTTGCGCAGGCGTTGAACGAGAAGATTCTGGAGGTTGTGCAGTTTCATGATGCGGAAGTGGAGGAGGTTGGTAAATGTGTGATAGAGAAGAGAAAGGATAGAAAAGGCGCCTTGCGGCGCCCGTTTTAGTTGGCGTCGCGAGCGGCGTCCGAAAGGTTTTCGCCGGCCGACTCGATGTCTTCACCGAAGCCTTCCGTGGTATTGCACCCCGTAACGACATACAGGGCGGAGATGAGACCGAGGAAGAAGAGGAGGTTCTTGAGTTTCATACCATTTTCCTTTTGCCAGAGGCGTGCCAAAGCGCACCGAAACCGTCTCAATTCGCTTATTTTCAACGATTTAACATCGACCTACGTTACGGCGATATTGCTTTTCGCAGGCAAAATGCAGGTACCCCCACCCGCTGGCTGCATTTTGCAAACAAAAGAGCCACCCCCGGATCCGGAAGGTGGCTGGATGGTGAGAAAAAATCGTGCGGCTTAGGCGTTTTCGTCGACCGCATTCTCGGCCTGCTGGAACGACTGCTTCATCTTGTTCCAGGCATCGGCCACGCCGTCCTTGAATTCTTCCCAGTTGGCCTCGGTCACATCGCCAGCGCCTTCGAGGCGGCGGTCGAGGTTGGCGCGGGCGTCTTCCAGGTTGCGCATGGCCTCGTCGAATTCAGCACGGGCCTCGCCGGAGAGGTCGCCGCCACGCTCACGCAGCTCGGCCAGCTCGCCCTCGAGGTTGTCGCCGGCTTCCTGCAGCTCTTGCGTAAAGTCTTCGCTCTGGTCGGCCGTGTAGCTCTGGACGTTGTTCCAGGTGTTTTCGAGGCTGTCGCCCCATTCTTCGGCGGTGTTCTGGGCCTGGTTGCCCCACTCGCGCGCCGTGCGTTCGGCGTTGTTGGCAAATTGCTCGGACTCGCGCTCCATGTCTTGAGCCAGCTCTTCGGAGCGCTCTTGCGTGTCGTATTCGGCCGCTTGTTCGCGATCGTTGCAGCCAGCGAGACCCAGGCCGGCGAGGGCCAGCGTCGAGAGAAGATAGTAACGGTTTTTCATCGGATTAACGAGGTTTAGTGAAGAGCCGCCTGCGGTTCCAGGACCCGGCGGGGCTCGGTGGGGTTGGCCACCGCGCGCTTTTCGCCCTCCCTTTTTGCTTCAACCATGCCAGCCGAGGGCAGAAAAACGCTTTAGCCTCTCGATATGAATGGCTTGTGTCATCCACACCGCCCTGCCCGACCCGCTACATCGTGCAGGTTGCAGGGCCACTTTCACCCGGCGGATGGCAGGCTTGCACGAAACCGGCACGTCCCTTGCGTGGGGGCAGCTGTGTCTCAAGCTCCCAAATCTCAAACCCGCGTGCGCGAAGAGCGCCTGTTTGCCGCGCCCAGCGCCGCCTCCGTCTACCAAGCCGTATATACGGAGGGCGAGCACGAGCTGCATCGGCCCATCGCGCAGCTCTTCTGGTCGGCCCTCGGGGCCGGGCTGGCGATGGGCTTTTCGTTTGTGACGGAGGCCGCGCTCTCCGCCCACCTCCCGCCCGATGCCTCGTGGCCGCAGCTGATCACCAAGTTTGGCTACTGCATCGGCTTTCTGCTCGTGATCCTCGGCCGCCAGCAGCTCTTTACCGAGAACACCGTGACGCCTGTGCTGCCGCTCTTTCGCCACTGCGGGCTGGCCGAGTTGCGCAACGTGGCGCGCCTGTGGTCGACCGTGCTCGGGGCCAACCTGCTGGGCGCCTTCATCTTTGCCGCCGTCGTCTACTACGCCGACCCGATGCCACCCCATGTGCTGGAGCACGCGCACGAGATCGCGACCAAGGTGGCCGAAAAGTCGGCCTCGCATAACTTCATGGGCGGGATCTTTGCCGGCTGGCTGATCGCCTCGCTGGTGTGGCTGCTGCCCTTTGCCGGCACCTCGCGCGTGGCCATGATCATCATCATCACCTACGTGATCGGGCTGGGCTCGTTTTCGCACGTGGTGGCGGGCTTTGTGGAGACGAGCTACGCCTTCCTCTCGGGCGAGATCGCGTTTGGCCAAGTGTGGCTGCGCTTCTTCCTGCCCACCCTCATCGGCAACGTGCTGGGCGGCACGGCCCTCGTCGCCGCGATCAACCACGGCCAGGCCGCCGTACCCCCCGAACAGGCCTGAGAGCGGGGCTTTATTCCCTAGCCACCAGGGTTTGCGATTAAAGCGGTAAGCCAGCGGGGGAGGATTTGTCTCTCAAAAATCGCGAATTATGAGAAACAAGCCCCGTTGTCTCTCATTGATGAAATACAAAATAGTTTGTTGATCAAAAATGCGGAATTTTGAGAGACAAGCTACTTTGTTCCTCATAAATAAAGAACAAAATCATTTGTGCTTTAAAAACAGGGCTTGGGTAAAAAACAAGCCGCGCCACCCATGAACCTCGACCTAGGCCACGCCGTACATTACCACGACGGGCAATTCCCCCCGTCGAAGCTGGACTTCAGCCGCCTTCTGCCAGAGCTGCTGCAGGCCACCGACGCGCTCGCACGCTACGACGAAGCGCTCAAGACGATGCACAACAGCGAGATCTTCCTCGCCCCGCTGCGCAACCAGGAAGCCGTCGTCTCGTCCCGGATGGAAGGCACCATCAGCACGATGGACGAAATTCTCCAACTGGATGCCGAATACGCGGCAGACGACGAGCAGCCCACCCTCGAGCAACGCTCCGATGCCGTGGAGACGATCCTGTATGCGCGCTCTTTGCACACCGCCCAGCTCCAGATCCAGGAAGGGCGCCCATTGACCTCCTCCCTGCTCAAGAGCATCCACCAGCAACTCCTCTCTTTTGGCCGTGGAGCCACCAAATCCCCCGGAGCCCTCAAGACGGAGCAAAACTACATCGGCGACGAGGCCTCTGGCACGATCCACTTCGTGCCCATTGCCCCGGAAAAGCTGGAAACCGGGATGGAAGCGCTGTTCAAGCTCATTGGAGACAAGTCGATCCCTGTCCTGATCAGGACGGCTCTGGCCCACGTCGAGTTCGAAGCCCTCCACCCGTTCAAGGACGGCAACGGCAGAGTCGGACGCGTCCTCATCACCCTCATGCTCTGGGCGGAAGGCGCCATCTCCGCCCCGCACTTCTATATCAGCCGCTACTTCGAAGATCACAAAAAAGAGTATGTGCTGAAGATGCGAGCAGTCTCGGCCGACAACAAGTGGGAAGACTGGTGCTCGTTCTTCCTCGATGCCGTCGCCCAGCAGGCCCAGTACAACCTCGAGATCACCAGCAACATCCGCGGGCTCTACGAGCAGATGAAAGAGCGCTTCGCGACCCTGCTCTCTTCGAAATATTCGCTGCACGCCCTCGATTACGTGTTTACCTACCCCGTCTTCCGCAACAGTCACTTTACGAAAGACTCAGGTATCCCCAGCCAGACGGCCAACCGCTTTACCTCCCTCCTGCTCGACGAAGGGCTGCTGCAAATCGTCCGACCGGCCTCAGGCAGACGCTCCTCCCTCCTGCGGTTCGAGCCCCTGATGAAACTCGTCCGCATTTAGCGACACGCCCGGGGAAGCGATCGACCCGCTTCCCACGGGTGCCTACAGCGGCTCAAATTAAAAAAAGCCCGTCGCCCTTTAAAACTCCAGCGAGGCGGTGACGCCGAGGAGCCAAGTGTCGTCGATGTCGCGCTTGATCAGCGTGCGCTCGTCCTCATCGCGCACCTCCATGTCGCGGCTGAACCAGTAGCCCGCGTAGGGGCGCACCGCAAAGCCGCTGGGCAAAGCCACCTTGTAAGCCACGCCGGCCAGGAAGCCCTCATCGTCGAGGTAGCTTTCCCGCCCATTGGGTGCCTCGCCCACCGAGTAGGTGTCGCTCTGCCACTTCGCAAAGAGCTCCAACGACTGCTGGCCGTCGCCCGTGACATCATAGCTCACATACACGCCATCGTAGGTGCGCAGCGCCCAGCGCCCGTCGATCTGCCAACGGATCGCCACCAGCGGCAACACCCGGTTGCTCTCCCCCAGACGCGTCATATACGCCGCGCCAAAGCTGACCGTGAGCGTGGGGCTAAACGAGTAATCCGCCAGCGCCGCCACCATGTAGCGCCCGCCCTCGCCCCAGTCGCCCTCTTCGCCCTGGCCAAAGCTGGCCGCGCCAAAGCCCGTGAGGCCCCAACGCCCCTGCAGCTGGGTGGCGTAGCGCAGCGACAGGCCCATTTGCTCGAAGTCGCCCTCGTAGTCCCAGTCTGAAACATCGTAGTGGCGCAAGCTGTAGCCCAGCTCGCCTGCGTAAAGGCCGCCCTGGCGGTAATCGCCCGCGTCGACCCCAAACGAGACCCCAGCCTGGCGCGTCTGCACCTCGCCCCCGCCATCCATATCCGGCTCGCCGGTGGTAAACCCGTCCACCTGGACGCGGTAGGTAGCAGCGGAGAGAGCCGCCGCGCAGCTGATAGAAGCCAGGCACAAGGCCAGTCGAGACGTGAGCGCAATCATGGTGCCTACATGTGACGCATCCGCACGTGGCTGGCAATGGCAACGTGCCCTTTGGCCCAGACGCCCCGCCCAGCGGTCGCCCCACGCGCTAATTGGCCCCCGGTGGCAACTCGGCCCTTTTATGAAATGTGGCCCGCCCCCCGGCGCTTTCCACCAAGGATTAGGTTTGCAGGGCCCCAACGAGAAAACAATCCTGCCTTCGATCTCTTCTCGTTGCCATGGCCTCGATCACTGAATCCTCCATCTACGACAAGTCCTCCTACATACCCGCGATTGATGGGCTGAGGGCGTTTGCCGTTATCGCCGTCGTCATTTTCCACCTCAAGGCCAGCTTCCTGCCCGGAGGCTTCACCGGGGTAGACATCTTCTTTGTCATCTCGGGCTTTGTGGTGACAGCCTCGCTGGTGCGCCACCGCAACGACGGGCTCTGGAAATTTATCACCGGCTTCTACGCCCGCCGCATCCTTCGCATTTTCCCGGCGCTGGTCTTGTGCCTGCTACTCACCACGGCTGCCGTGATTCTGTTCGTCCCCGAGTCGTGGCACACCCAGACGACCGGCAAGACGGGCGTGCTGGCCTTCTTCGGCCTTGGGAATCTCGCCCTGTTCTGGCATAGCCACGGTTACTTCGCCCTCAGTACGGAGTTCAACGCCTTCACGCACACCTGGTCGCTCGGCATCGAAGAGCAGTTCTACTTCATCTTTCCGCCCATCGTCTACTTCTGGCTCAAGACCAGAAACGCAAACCAGAAGCTAAAGCAGATCGGCAGCTACACTCTGCTCGGCCTGTTCCTGCTCTCGATCGCATTGTCGACCTTCCGCTCTGCAACCTACCCCAAAGCCGCCTTCTACCTCCTGGAGAACCGCTTCTGGGAGCTTGCAGCCGGGGCCCTGCTCTACCAGCTCTGGACCGGCAGCAACCTCTTCATCTTCCAGCCTCAGTGGCGCAACCGCGTCGTCTGGACCGGCGCCGCTCTTCTCCTCGCCGGCGTCGCGATCGGGAACCACGGGCACCACCCCTCCCCCATGGGCCTGCTCCCCGTCGCGGGGACCTTCCTTCTCATCGCAGGCATCATCTGCCACAGCGAAGAAAAGAACCTCATCACCCGCGCCCTGGCCTCGCGGAGCATGATCTGGGTAGGCAAACGCTCCTACTCCATCTACCTTTGGCACTGGCCCGTATTCGTGCTGCTCCGCTGGACGGCAGGGCTGGAAAGCGCCCCCACGATGCTCATCGCCCTCGTCCTGAGCGTTGCCCTTGGAGACCTCTCCTACCGCTTCGTGGAAACGCCTGTCCGCAAACACCGCTTCGGCCGCCTGCTCCCGGAGTGGGGAATCGTCGTCACCGGCATCGCTGCCATCAGCGCCTGCGCATTCGTGGCCCACAAAGGATTCAAGGATAAAAGCCACTACACCCTGAGCCGCACGCGGGACAAGGAGGCCTGGTACCCTGCCGAGTGGAAAGACCCGAATGCCATCAGCTCCGGAAGACTGGAAGGCAGGCAGCTATTCGTTTTTGGCGACTCGCACGGCGTCACCTTCAGAACGGCGGTGCAAGCCCTGGCCGACCAGCACGGCATCAAAGTCGTGATGATCGTGGAAGGCGGCCGCCCCGTCGCAAAATTGATGTATCCGGTGGGAAAAAACGGCGAACTGTCGCCTTGGTTCCAGCAAGGCTACGAACAAATCAAAGCTAACGCACGCCCGGGGGACATCGTTTACCTCCCCTCCCTGCGCGTCCGCCGCTTCACGGGCGACCTCACCACACACGAAACCGAACTGGACCCCGCTCAGATCGTGAAAAACCACGAACTCGGGTATGCCGAAGCCGTCAAAGAGCTGGAGCTCCTGGCGGCCCTGCCCGTCCACCTGATCATCGACGCCCCCAAGCCCGTTTACCGCTCCCCCGCCTTTCGCTGCGTCGACTGGTTTAACAAAATGAACCCCATCGCGGAAGGAGGGCTCACCATGGAACGCGAGGAGCTGCTTCAGCACCGCCAGCTCGTCATGGAAAAAATGGAAATGCTCCAGGCAGAGTTCCCGGAGCTGGTCGTCTGGGATCCCTTTTTCACATTGTGCCCCGATGAGACCTGCCATGCCATGGACGGCGAGCTGCCGTTGTTTTTCGACGGCGACCACCTCAGCGCCCACGGCAACCGTGTCCTGTACCCCGAGTTCGAAAAGCTCATCCTCAGAATGGCCGAAGGCGATGAGCCCAGCCTAAAACTCCCTGCCGGCTCCCCCCACGCAAGCCTCTCCACCCCAGACGCCCCGCCCAGCGGTCGCCCAACGCGCTAATTGGCCCCCGGCGGCAACTCGGCCCTTTACGCCGGCGCGAAGTGCTGCGATATTCCCCCCAAAAAATGGCCACCGACACCCACGACTCGCAGACCGACGACGCCGATGTGGCGCTGATGCTGCGGGTGCGCGATGGCGACGACGGCGCGCTGCAAGAGCTGATCGAACGCTGGAAGACCCCCCTGATCAACTTCTTCTACCGCTCGCTCCACAGCGTCGAGCAAGCCGAAGACCTCGCCCAGCTCACCTTCATCCGCCTCTACCGCGCAGCGGCCAAATACGAGCCCCGGGCCAAGTTCTCCACCTACCTCTTTTACATCGCCCGCCGGCTGCTCATCAACGAGTTCCGCCGCCGCCAGCGCAAACCCCTCGAAGCCGTCGACCCGGCCGAGCTGCACGCGGTGGAGCGCGGCGACGAAGAGCGCAACATCGCCGAAATCGAAGAAGCCTTCGACCTCGCCCTCGAACGCCTGCCCGAAAAGCAGCGCACCGCCATCCTCCTGCTCAAACAGCAGGAGCTGAGCTATGCCGAGATCGCCCAAGTCATGGACGCGACCGAGAGCGCCGTGAAGACCTGGATCTTCCGAGCCCGACAAACGCTGAAACAAGAGCTGAAGGACTTGGTTTAACCAGATTGAACGACTAAAGCCGAACATCGCCCAATGCCAGACTCCGACCACATCGACGCCCGCCTCGACACCCTCTTCCAGAGGTCGGCGCCGCCTGCCTCGGCCGATTTTGCCGCCCAGGTAAAGGCACGCCTCCAGGCGGAGCCCGCCGAAGAAGACTGGCTGGACGAAGAGCTGGAGGCACACCTCGCCGCCTGGCCCATCGAGCCCACGGCCGACTTTACGCCCCGCACCCTCGCCCGCATCGAGGCCGAACGCACGCCCAAGATCATCCGCTTCCCCCAATGGCTGCCCCTGGCCGGGGCCGCCGCCGCCGCGCTCGCCCTCGCCTTCGGCGCCCTCCAGTTTGCGGCAGGCCCCGTGGCACAGCCCGCCCAGGCCCCCACCCTCGCCGCCGCCAAGGAAAGCCCCGCGCCGGCCGACGCCTCCCTGCTCGCCGCGCGCCGCACCCTGCCCGCCGGCACCCGCGCCGCCGTGCCCGACTGGGATGAAGAGACCGCCGCCGTGCTCGCCCTCACCGACTACCTCTCGACCAACGCAAGCTCGCCGCAAATGACCCAACTCGACCTCGAAGCCCTGGCACTGCTCGCTGCCGAATAAGTCATCATGCTCTGGAGCCGACTCATCCCCCTTTCCTGCCTCCTCGGGCTGCCCCTGCTCGCCCACGCCGCCCCGTCGCTCGACATCGGCAGCCCGCCCGACGAAGTGCCCGAGCTGCCCGCCGAGCTCAAAGGCAAGACCCCGCCGCCCCCGCCGACGGACCTGCCCGACGCCGACAAGCTGCGCGCCCAGCTCCGCACCCTCGAGTTCCTCCTCAACATGCAGCCCGAGGACCTCCAGCGCCTGCGCCAGTCGCTCGAAATGATCGAACGCCTCAGCCCCGAGCAACGCCAGGCCATGCGCATCAAGCTGGCCGAAATGCGCTCCCCCGCCCCCATGCCGCCCCAGGTCGCCATCGTGGTGCAAGAGCTGCAGCCCAACCGCCAGCGCCGCTTTACCCAATGGTGGGTCTCCCTCGCCACCGAACAACGTGAAACGCTCGAAGCCCGCATCATCGAAATGCCCGCCGAAGAACGCCACGCGTGGATCGAGGAACACCTCCAGCTCTTCGAGCAGCACCTCAAGTCCAAGATCGAAGCCATGCGCCTCCAGGCCGCCCGCGAAGCCGCGGAAGCAGCCGAAGCCAGCACGCCCGGCGACGCGGCCGAGGCAGGCGAATAACCCCGCCACCAGGCGGCAAAAAGCCTACCCGCCCAGAGGACTTACCCCAGCCCAAACACTGAGGCCTATCCATCGCGTACCCCCACTTTCGGCTTGCCCAAGTGTGAAAATTGTGCAACAAACTTTACAGTTTTTAGAAGAGAGAGTCACAGCAACAAGTTTTCTGGCAAGCGATAGGCCTAAGTTAAGACAGCGACAGAGATATGGGCAGGATTTTGAGAGAGTCCTGCCCAAAAGGGCCGCCTCCGGGCGGCCCTCAGCATTTTAAACCCCCGCCGCGCCCGCCCGCCAAATCGTAAGAAATCCATCCTTCCTGTTGACGCTGCGACATTCCCGAAACCATACTACGGGCGATGGTAACGCGCCTTCTATCCCACACGCGCGCTCTCTGGCTGTGTTCCTCCCTGGCCCTCGTGTGCCAGCTGGGAGCGCAAGCCGGGGCAAGCGACCCCCACGCCGGCCACGATCATGCAGGCCATGATCACGCCGGGCACGACCACGCCGCCGCTGCCGCCCCCGCAGTCGACGTCTCCGACGAAGAGGCACTGAATACGATGGGCCGCCTCATGGCCCAGCAGCTGCGCCTCAACATCGGCTTTACGGACTCCGAGCTCCAACAGATTTTCGACGGCATGCGCGCCACCGCCAATGACGAGCCCATGCCCGAAGACTTCCAGCCCCAGCTCCAGAAAGCTCAGCAAATCTACATGAGCAAGATGGAAGCCTTCCAGGCCAAGGAAGAAGCCAAGGCCGCCGAGCAAGCCAAGGCCAACAAGGAAGCCGGCGCCGCCTACCTCACCAAGCTCGATGCCGAGAACAACGTGCAGAAGGCCGAATCCGGCCTGCGCTACGAAATCATCGAGCTCGGCGAAGGCAAGCAGCCCACCGGTAGCGACCGCGTCACGGTCAACTACACCGGCACCCTGATCGACGGCACCGAGTTCGACTCCGGCGAAGGCGTCCAGTTCCCCCTCAACGGCGTCGTGCCCGGCTTCTCCGAAGGCATCCAGCTGATCAAGGAAGGGGGCAAGGCCCGCCTCTACATCCCGTCGGACCTCGCTTACGGCGACGCCCCGGCCCGCCCCGGCAGCCCCATCGAGCCCGGCAGCACCCTCATCTTCGACGTCGAGCTCGTCTCCGTCGCCGAAGCCCCTGCCGCCCGCGCCCGCCCGGCCACGGGAGGCCGCCCCACCGGCACCCCGCCCTCGCCGCCCCCCAACTACACGCCGCCCCCTCCCCCCAGCGAGCCGCCGCCCCCGCCGCCCTCCGGCTCCAGCACCCACCCGGCCAGCCGCTAGATTCTTTCCACGCCCGGACGCATTGCGCCCGGGCTTTTTTGTCTCCCCCGGCCACGAAATGCCACCCTACTGTTTATTATCGCTTCATGGTACATGAATGGCTACTAATGGCAAAGTCGCCTCGCCTGTGCTATTTTTGACCAGAAGCGCCCGATGTCGTCACTCACCATGCCCACCCACCAGCCCATCTGCCCACTGGATGGTCAAAAACGCCCCTCCTACGCCTACGACGTGGAGGAAATCTGCCTGCAACGCCTCGAGCAGGCCCGGGAAGCCTTCACCCGGTGGCGCCGCGTGCCCCCCAAAGAACGCGTGGCCTGCGTCGAACGCCTCCAGCGGCTCCTCGCCGAGCGCGAAGAAGAATGGTCCCAGCTCATGACCTACGAAATGGGCAAGCTACCCGAAGAAGGGCTCCCCGAAATCCGCAAATGTGCGCTGCTCTGCCAATGGTATGCCAGCCACGCCGTCGAACTGCTGCGCGATCAACCCCAGGCAGCCGACCAAGGCGAACGCTTCCTCAGCTACCAGCCCCTCGGCCCCATCCTCGCCATCATGCCCTGGAACTTCCCCTTCTGGCAGACCTTCCGCGCCGCCGTGCCCACCCTGCTGGCGGGTAACACCGTGATCCTCAAGCACGCGCCAAACGTGCCAGGCTGCTCCGACGCCCTGACCGAAGCCTTCAACGCCTGCTTCCCCCAGCACGTCTTCCAGGAGATCAAGGCCACCAACGAGACCGTCAGCACCCTGCTGGCCGACCCCCGCCTCAAAGGCGTCTGCCTCACCGGCAGCGACGGCGCGGGCCGCCAGATCGGCGAACAAGCCGGCCGCCACCTCAAACCCGTCGTGCTCGAGCTGGGCGGCAGCGACCCCTACCTCATCATGCCCGATGCCGACCTCGACCTCGCGCTCGAATACTGCATCCGCGGGCGCATGCGCAACAACGGCCAAAGCTGCATCGCCGCCAAACGCATGATCGTCCATGCCGACCTCCACGACGCCTTTGTCGCCGCCCTCGCGAAGCACGCGGCCACCTACCGCTGGGGCGACCCACGCCAGGAAGGCATCAACCAAGGCCCTATGGCCCGCCACGACCTGCGCGACAGCCTGCATCACCAGGTCATGCGCACCGTCGAAGCCGGTGCGACGCTCGTCTGCGGCGGTGAAGTGCCCGACCACCCCGGCGCCTTCTACCCCGTCACCATCCTCACCGGCGTCCAGCCCGGCATGGCCGCGTTCGACGAAGAGCTCTTCGGCCCCGTCTTCGCCATCGTCCGCGCCGAGAGCGAGCAAGAGATGATCGACCTCGCCAACCACACCCGCTACGGCCTCGGCGCCGCCATCTTTTCCCGCAACATCGCCCGCGCCCGCCAAATCGCCCGCGACGAGCTCAACGCCGGCTGCTGCTCCGTCAACGCATCCGTCTCCAGCGACCCACGGGTCCCCTTCGGCGGCATCAACGACTCCGGCCTCGGCCGAGAACTCGGCGCCGCCGGCCTCTACAGCTTCTGCAACTGGAAAACCATCCTCGTGCACGGACGATAAGGAAAAGCATATTCAGCCGCAGATAGACCCAGATTTGGGCGGATAAAAAGGCAGCAGGAAGGTTGGTGCCTCACGCCAAGCCGCCAAGAGAAGAGACATATTCAGAGCCTCCCGTCGAAACGGCAGAGGATAATCTTCTTTTTTAAACAACCTCCTTTGCGCCTTCGCGGCTTTGCGTGAGCCTCATCCGCGCAAATCCGCGTTTCATCTGCGGCTAAAAAAACTCCCCCACCCACCCAGAACCACCGCCAAAAAACGCTTTCCCCGCCACAGAACTTGGCAAACGCCGCGCCTGCCTGTATGCTGGCCCCGTTCACCCCCAAATAGAAGCAGAAGACTTTATGGCGAAACGAATTGGAGTGGTCCTCTCCGGCTGCGGCGTGTTCGACGGCGCGGAGATACATGAATCGGTGCTCACGCTGCTCGCGATCCACCGCGCAGGCGCACAACCCGTCTGCTACGCGCCCAACACCGACCAGATGCACGTGATCAACCACCTCACGGGCGAAGAAATGCAGGAAAAGCGCAACGTGCTCGTCGAATCGGCCCGCATCGCACGCGGCAAGATCGGCGACCTCGCCGGGGCCAAAGTCGACGACTTCGACGCCATCATCTTCCCCGGCGGCTTCGGCGCGGCCAAAAACCTCTGCACCTTCGCCGTCGATGGGCCCAACGCCAAAGTGCACCCCCAAGTCGCCCGCATCGTCAAGCAGACCCACGCCGCCGGCAAACCGCTCGGCTTTCTCTGCATCTCCCCCGCCGTCGCCGCCCTCGTGCTCGGCGAACAACACGTGGAGCTGACGATCGGCAACGACGCCGACACCGCCGCCGGCCTCGAAAAGCTCGGCGCAAAGCACATCGACTGCCCCGTCGACCAGATCCACGTCGACGCCGCCCGCAAAATCGTCACCAGCCCCGCCTACATGCTCGGCCAAAACGTGGCCGACGTCGCCACCGGCATCGAGCGCCTCGTGCAACAGGTAGTCGACTGGGCTTGAGATTTTTGCCGAAGCCCGGTGTTTTAACCCCCGAACATGACGCGCCACCTCCGAACCCTACGCTGGACGGCCCTCGGCCTCGCCGGCGTGGCCCTGCAGGCCCAGTTGACGCCCGACGCGCCGCTGAAAAACTTCCGCCTCCCCATGTTTGGCGAAAGCTCCTACAAAACCTGGGAGATCCGCGGCGACGAAGGCCGCTACCTCAGCGAAACCCAAGGCGAGATCAAAGGCCTGGAAATGCTCATCTACTCCGGCCGGGCCGACCTGCAAGTGCTCGGGCGCATCCAGACCCCCCTCGCCATCGTCGACCTCAAAGACCGCAGCGCCCAAGGCGACTCCCCCCTCCACATGGAAGGCCCCGGCTTTACCGTCGACGGTGAAGACTGGACCTGGGACGGCGCCGAACGCCTCCTCCAGATCAAGGAAAAGGCTCGCGTCGAAATCGCCGATAACCTGATCTTGCTCGAATGATGTGGCCCCGCCTCATTTGCCTCAGTGCCCTGCTCGCCCACGGCAGCCTCCACGCGCAACAACCCGCGCCCCAGACCGCCCCCGCGCAGAAAACCGTCATCACCAGCCAGGAGATGGAATGGCAGGGCACCCCCCTGCAAAACTTCTTCTACTTCCATGGCGACGTGAAGGTGGAAGGCAACAACATGCTCCTCACCTGCGACCGCCTCAGCGTCACCACCGGGGCCGAGCGTGAAACCCAAGGCACCGTCGGCCAGATCGGCGCCGTGCAGGAAATCATCGCCGAAGGCAAAGTCCACATCACCCAGGCCGGGCGCGACGCCTACGCCGGGCGCGCCGAGATGGACACGGTCGAAGGCGTCGTCACCCTCCGCGACCAACCCCGCGTCGTGCAAGGCGAGACGGAAATCATCGCCGACCCCGGCTACATGCTCGTGCTCTACAAGAACGAGATGAAAATCCGCCTCGTGCCCGACCCAGACCTCCCCACGCCCCCCGCCAGCCGCTCGCGCCTCAAACTCGGCGGCATCCCCGACATGGGGCTCCAGCAAGACCCGGCCAAAGTCACCACCGGCAAACAACTCGCCCCCGCCGCGCCCCTGCCCCCCAAAGGCCAGCAGCCCGAAGCCCAGCCCACCCCGCAGCCGTAGAGGAAGCCCACATGACCCCCACCCCCGCTGCCAGCAAAGCGCGCATCGAAGCCAAAGGCCTGCGCAAAGTCTACGGCCGCCGCGCCGTGGTGCAAGACGTCAACCTCTCCGTCGAAGCCGGCGAAATCGTCGGCCTGCTCGGCCCCAACGGCGCCGGCAAGACCACCTCCTTTTACATGATCGTCGGCCTCATCGCCGCGACCCAAGGCCAAGTCTACCTCAATAACGACGAAATCACCAAGCTGCCCATGTACCAACGGGCACGCCTCGGCATCGGCTACCTCCCGCAAGAAGAATCCGTCTTCCGCAAGCTCAGCGTCGAAGAAAACCTCCTCGCCATCGCCGAAACCCTCCGCCTGCGCCCCAATGGCCGCAAAAAGTGGGTCGACCGCCTCCTCGACGAGCTCGGCCTCGAAAACCGCCGCAAACAAAAAGCCTACACCCTCAGCGGAGGCGAACGCCGCCGCCTCGAAATCGCGCGCGCCCTCGTCACCTCCCCCCAATTCCTCCTGCTCGACGAACCCTTCAGCGGCGTCGACCCCATCAGCGTGGCCGAGGTCAAAAACATCGTCACCAGCCTCAAACGCCGCGGCATCGGCATCCTCATTACCGACCACAACGTGCGCGAAACCCTCAGCATCGTCGACCGCGCATACCTCCTGCACGAAGGCAAAGTCCTCGTCGAAGGCAACAGCCAATACCTCCTGCAAAGCGAAGACGCCAAACGCGTTTACCTCGGCGAAGATTTTAATCTTTAGTCCCGCCCCCCAGGCCGTATGCTGCTGCCATGCCCCCGCGCCCGCAGCCGAAGATCCCCGAAAGCATCACCGTCCAGAAATTCTACGAAGGGCTCAAAGACGCCCTCAAGCTCACCGTGGTGCAAGGCCACGCCGGGCTCGACCGCCTCATCCGCGACAAATCGCTCAACCGCCCCGCGCTCGCGCTCACCGGCTACTTCAAGACCTTCGGGCACAAACGCGTCCAGCTCTTCGGCGCCGGCGAAATGATGTACCTGCGCGACCTGCCCGACGAGCGCCAGCACGAAGTGCTGCTCGAAATGGCCGACCGCCAGATTCCCTGCCTCCTCATCACGCGCAACTACCAGCCCACCCTCGCCATGGAAAAGATGGCCGAGGTACGCGGCATCCCCCTCCTGCGCTCCCCCCTCAACAGCCGCGACGTCGCCAACGCCGCCACCGTCTGGCTCGAACACGAATTCGCCCCCCGCATCGCCGAGCACGGCACGCTGATGGACATCAAAGGCATCGGCACCCTCATCCGCGGCAAAAGCGGCGTCGGCAAAAGCGAATGTGCCCTCGCCCTGATCGAACGCGGCTACAGCCTCGTGGCCGACGACATGGTCTACATCCGCCTGATCAACGAAAACGAACTCCAGGGCCGCTCCAGCGAATTAAATCGCGGCTACATGGAATGCCGCGGCCTCGGCATCGTAAATATAGCCGAAATGTTCGGAATCCGCGCGGTACGCTTAAGCAAGAACATAAATCTCGTCGTCACCTTCGAAGAATGGAAACCCGGCATGGACGAAGACCGCACCGGCCTCGAACAACACATCTTCGACATCCTCGGCCAACCCGTCCCGCACGTTATTCTACCCGTGCGCCCCGGGCGCGATCTGGCCCGGCTGGTGGAAGTGGCGGCCATGATCCAAGCCCTCAAGCAGATTGGTCACGACCCCGCCAAAATGTTCAACGAACAGCTCATCTCCTACATGGCCAAACAAACACCCGGCGCATAATCACGCCCCCCAGTACAGGCCAAAAACGCGTGTACGCCCAAAACAGGAAAGCAACATTTTTGTGACGCGAGTTATTGGTGGGGGTGTGTGAACAACTTGTGCAAAAGATAGGATTGAAACCTCTGCCCGAGTGGGAATAACTTTTCCCCTCGATCCTGCCAGCTCGCTCCGCCAACCTCGTGCCTGAACAACACCCGGCGGCCCTGGCAACTGGATCTTGGGGGTTAGAGCGACTTAAGTCGCTGAATATCACTACTTTTACTAGCACAATGGGCTTATCGAACGAACTTTTTCCTCAGGGACTTCTTGTCTCCAAAACAGACGTGGAGCATGCTTTGCCGCACGCCGGCAAACCGCATGTGGCCCGCTGCCGCTCGGTGGCTCATTGTGAATAAAACACGCCTTATCCACCGCCTGTCATGTCACTAACGCCTGTAACAAATGACATTTGGAACGTTCTGCGTTCCGATCTCGAGGCCACGCTGCCCCGCGACGTCTTTGTGACGTGGATTGAGCCGCTGCGCGCCGAAGTCGTCGGAGACGATACCCTGCTGATCATCGCTCCTAACGACTTTGCCGCCATCTGGCTGGAGGACAACTACCAAGACCTCCTCCGAGAAAAGATGGCCAGCCTCGCCGGCGGCGAAATGGAAATCGAAATCACCAGCCGCCAAGGCGGTGAAGCCTCCGGAGACGCCACCAGCGAAGCCGGCCACGCCATCGAATTCCCCCGCAGCCCCGACCGCGCCGGCAAGCCGCGCGACGTCAAAAAACGCCGCACCGCCTACCTCAACCCGCGCAACACGTTCGACAACTTCATCGTCGGGCCCTCCAACCAGCTCGCCCACGCCGCCGCCCTCGCCGTCGCCGCCCAACCCGGCAACGCCTACAACCCCCTCTTCCTCTACGGAGACACCGGGCTCGGCAAGACGCACCTCATGCACGCCGTCGCCCACGCCATCCAGGCCAACGACCCCGACGCGCACGTCGTCTACGTCTCCTGCGAAAAGTTTACGAACAAGTTCCTCAAAGCCATCCGCGAAAACACGCTCGACGAATTCCGCAAGTTCTACCGCAAGGTCGACGTGCTCCTCATCGACGACGTGCAATTCCTCGAAGGCAAAGAACGCACCCAGGAAGAATTCTTCCACACCTTCAACGAACTCTTCGAAAGCCAGCGCCAGATCTGCCTCTCCAGCGATCGCCCCGCCAGCGAAATCTCCCGCCTCGAAAGCCGCCTCGTCTCCCGCTTCCAGTGGGGCATGATCACCGACATCCAGGCGCCCGACCTTGAGACCCGAGCCGCCATCCTGCGCAAAAAAGCCCAGGCCCTCGGCTACACCAACCTCACCGAAGAAGTCTTCAACTTCCTCGCCATGCGCGTCACCCGCAACGTGCGCCGCCTCGAAGGCGCGCTGTTGAAAGTGGCCGCCTACGCCAAGCTGACCAAGCACCCGCTCGACCTCCCCATGGCCGAGCACCTGATCAAGGACATCCTCCAGGAAGAGCAAAGCCAGCAAGTCACGATCGAAAAGATCCAACGCAAAGTCGCCGACTACTACGACCTGCGCATGGGCGACATGTCGAGCCGCCGCCGCCCCAGCAACATCGCCTTCCCCCGCCAGATCGCCATGTACCTCAGCCGCATCCTCACGAGCCACCCGCTCAAGGAAATCGGCGACGCCTTCGGCGGGCGCGACCACGGCACCGTCATCCACGCCTGCCGCCAAGTCGAAAACATCATGGAGCAAGAGCCCGAAGTGAAACGCGCGGTCGAATACCTCACCCGCCAGATCCACGGCTAAGCCAACCCCCCGGCCGCTGCCCCCACGGCAGCGCCACCCCGGGCGCCCACCGCCGGCCCCAAGCTTTAAGCTTGAACCGCTCGCCAAAGCCCCGTTTTTTACTCACTTTGCGTGCCGCCCTCAACACTGGTGGCACGCCCACCCTGCCCGGGTGGCGGAATTGGCAGACGCTGCAGACTTAGGATCTGTTGCCAGCAATGGCGTGGGGGTTCAAGTCCCCCCTCGGGCACCACTGTTTAAGCGGTTTTAGCTTGGATTTGCCAATTTGAATTGGCAAATTGGCAAATCGTGGCCAAGCAGCGATTCCAGATTAGCCGTTACTCCAATCCCAGTGGAGAAGAGGTCTGGCGGCTTTCCGGAACGCTCAACGGGAAGCGTATCCGCAAGAACTTCCAGAGTCGAGCGGAGGCGGTGGCCGAGCGGCAAAAGCTGGATGTCGAGCACCTCAACGGGCAATCCGATGGGCAGACGGTCTGGACCACGCTGACCCAGGAACAGAACCGGGATGCGATTGCCGCCGTCAACCGGCTGAAGAATGCGCGCTCGGACAAGTCGCTGGATTTTGCGGTAGATTTCTTCCTGCGCCACTACCGCGAGCCAAGCGAAGCGGTGACCGTTGAGACCGCGGTCAGAGAATACCTGAAACTCAAACAGCGGGAGCTGGAACGCGGCACGTTATCGGCGCCTCACCGCAAATCCCTGTCGATGGCGATGCGCCGTTTTGAAGCGCGCTTCGCGGGCCGCGAGGTATCCGATATTCTCCCGCAGGAGTTGGTGCAGTATCTGGAGGATCGGGGCGGCAGCCTCAAAAGCTGGAACAATCGCCGGGGATACCTGAGCACCTTCTTCAAATTCTGCCTCAAGCAAAAGTATGTCAGCGCCAACCCGGTGCTGGAGGTGGAGCAGTTCAAGATCCGCAAGGCGCGGGCCACGGCCGAGACGCTGCCTGCTGCCCGTGCGGCCGAACTGATGCGGTGGCTGGAAGCGTATCGTGGCCAGCAGAACAAGCGCGGCACCTGGTGGGGCGAAAAGGGCTGCATGGTGCCGTATTTCGCGCTCACGCTGTTCGCCGGTATCCGCCCGGACTGGCAGCATGGGGAGATTGGCAAACTGCGGCCACAGGACATCCGGCTCGATACGGGCGTCATTTTCGTAGAGCCGGAGGTCTCGAAGGTGAACGAAAAGCGCGTGATCAAGATTCAGCCGAACTTGCGGGTCTGGCTGGAGCGCTACCCCCTGTCCCGCTACCCCATTATGCCCACCCGCCGCTTCGTGGACATGTGGCTCGATATTCGCAAGCATTGGGAGCTGGGCCATGATGTGCTGCGCCATACCTACATTTCCATGACCGTGGGTGCCTTCCGTTCCGTGGGCGATGCCGCCCTTCAGTCGGGCAACTCAGAGGCCGTCGTGCGCAAGCACTATCTCGACCTCTATTCGGTCGAAGAAGCCGATGCGTTCTGGAGCACTCTGCCGAAAGGAACCGCCGCACCGCGTTGGCGCAAGGAAGACGGACGTTACTTGAGCGAGTAGAAATTGTTTTGGTGCGCACAAAAAACTCCGGTCATCCTGCGTATCGGTAAGTGTCATGAATGCACCTGCCGCCACCAAGACCGACTCCGCCAAGCTCGTAGACGCCCAAGGCCTGCTTGAAGCCTTGTTTGAACCAGGCTGCCGCCCTTCCGTTCGCTGGCTGCGCCAGATGCAGGCCCAGCGCACGATCCCCTACATCAAGATTGGCCATCTGGTACGCTTTGACGTCGAGCAGGTCCGGGACGCGTTGAGAGCTACGTGCACGGTTATGTCTAGGCGGTGAGCCTCGTTCAATGCAGAGTCCATTCGATCAATTTCATGGACCAATTCTACAAGTGATCGGTAGATCTAGTAATTTGTTGGTTCGAAAAGTTTGCAACCCAGTTCAAAATTGCTAGAGCATCTGACTGCGGCAATCGGTTACGCGAAAAATCAGATACCTTCCAACTTGATGCAAAACCCCACTCCTACTATTGATCCTATTATACTCGCGGCACTACAGGGAGTGAGAACAATTGGAGAGCTTCAGGAGGTTTGGCTTGCTTTTGCTAGTGATCTACAGGGATACACCTATCTATTTGCCTGTGATGAGAAATCGGGGCGTATGCACTGGCCTGCTCGTCAAGATTTTGAGGGCAAAGCATATCTAAGGTCTCCTTTTGGTCGAAATTCACTTTTCTTTGTTAGTAATGAAATTCTTTATCGGCTAGCCAACTATCAAGAAGTCTACATCCCGGTAAACTACAGTATAGGATTCGATTCAAACGTCGCTTCTTATCTTAGACAATTGATTTTTGGAAAAAACCAAGGGGACGTCACCCTGAAGTTTAGGAAGGTTTTGGCAGATTTTTGCCTACGCCGATTCAATTGGGATACTTTACCATATCTACTAGAAAATGCGCATATGTTGAAGGAGGGAAAAAACCTCTCCGAGATATGGGAGACTATTTTAGCCGAATTCCTTTTTTCAGAATTGAACCAGGAGATTTTTGCCAAAAGTCAACGGATTGAATTTCTAGACTCAGATCAAGCTACGGCAATTGCGCGCGCGCAAGACCAGCTTCAACACTTCGATCGCGCTCTGAAGGCAGGCTTGCACGATCAAGTGGAATCGCAAGTAAATATCTTTGAATTAATTGTGCTTAAAATAGCTTTACTTAAGAGGAGAAGCCCCTCCACGAGTCAAGCTGCACGAAACACTGCAGATTTAGTTGAATGGATGGATAGTGTTCTTGGTGCGATTGTGGGTGTCCCACTGTGGGCAGGCGTGCAATATTTTCTGAAAAGCGGGGCATTTAAGCCATTGAGCAAGCTCGGATCTAGTGGTGAAAGGGCATACTGCTGTTCTCGAAATCTTGCGTGGGACATCTATCACGTGTACTCTCGTCAACAGCAATGCATGACTGGATCGAATGGCGAAATAATAGTCCCTTATATGCTTACGTACGATAAAGGATTGGCAGACCTTTTTGATGGGTTCCCATATGTGGGCTGCCTAGTTCACGTTGAATATGATTTTCCGCTTTTTATCAATGACCCGAATATTTTAAATGCTATTAATGCATATTTTCCTGAAAACAAACGGATAACGAATATGACTGATCAATATTTTAACCCAGAAGCAATGCAGCGCAGAAGGTCACGCAATCATGTCTTCTCCCCAAGCGATTGTGCCAGGCTTCTGATAGAATACAAAAGCACTATGGCGAGCTAACAACCGACGGACTTTGGAGCTAAATAAGCATCTATGATTCCAGATATATTGACTACCGTTGCGCTTGCGGGAAAGATACGGGTATGCTCTCCCGCCCCTAACTCGACGTTCTCTTTGCTCCGCGCAAGTGTCGCGGGGGTGGGGAGAGAAAGCGTCTGACGAGTTGGCTGAGCCCTAGCACCCTGCTGAAAAAGCGCTTTGACCAGACGTTGAGGCAGTAACAAGTAACGTGCGATGCAGCTGCCGCAGCATCGCCGGCCCGATTTTCGGGCAATTTGTTGTGATTTGGGTAGCGCGGGGCGAGGGCGGCG